>SKOZ01000104.1 GCA_007119795.1 Planctomycetales bacterium
CAGGAGGTCTCGGTGACCCGCATTTCGGCGATCCGCGGGGGGCTCCCCGCGGCGAAGATGTCGATCTCGGTGACGTTTCCGGGAACGATGGGGATGCCGAAGAGTTCGCCGAGGAGCTTCTCTTGGGGGCGCGCCAGCAGGTATTCCGCCGCCGCGTTGACGAAGCGGATACCCCCTTCGACGCCGACCACGATCACCCCGTCGGCGCTGCGGTCCACGATGGCGTGGAAGCGCGCCTCGCTCGCTTCGAGGGCTCGCCCCAGATCGGTACGGTCCCTCCAATCGTTCTCCGCGTCCTTCATGGCAGCCTCGGCAACCGTCGTTCCTTCAGGTCTTGGCGGGCCGGTCGGCCAGCCCCAGCTCCGCGAACACCTGCTCTCCAGAGGTGAAGTCGCCGATGACCCGCTGCACCGGGCCCGGTGCGGCTTTCACCAGCGTGGGCGTCGCCAGGATGCGATCCTGCTCGGCGCGCTCGGGGTCGAGCGCGACGTCGATGATCTCCAGGTCGTACGCACCGCAGAAGCGCTCTTCGCAGAGACAGCGCACTCCCCGAACCACACGCCCGTGTCGGGGGTTGCCGCCGGTGACGAACAGCCTCAATACCAGCCCATCCATCGACCTGGCTACCTCCGATCCAGTCCTTCGATCACGATGCGGAGTCTCTCGGCAATCGTGCAGAAGTAGATCGCCCGCGACGAGAACGCCCCACCAATATCGCCGTTCCGGGCCGTCTCGGCAATCACCCCTCGAGACGATTCCCGGCCGGCACCGTTGCAGCCCCCCTACACGCGGCCGGGGCCGCGCGGACCGCACCACGTTACGTGGCGGCGCTGGGGTGGCTTTGACGGGTGAGCTCGCGGGTGATCTCGCGGACCAGCTTCTCCGGATTGACCGGCTTCTGGAACCAGCGGTCGATCCCCTCCGGGCCGGTGGCCACGCCCAGCGTCGCCGGCGGAGTGCCGCTGATAGCGAAGACCTTGAGGGATTCGAACGTCGGGTCGCGGCGGATGGCCTCGACGGTCTGGGGACCGTCGCACCGCGGCATGAGCATGTCCAGGAGGACGACGTCGGGCTGTTCGTGAGAGCTCAGGTAGTCGAGGGCGTCGCAGCCGTCGTCCGCCGTCGCCACGTCGAATCCGCTGAGACGCAGGAAACCGGCCAGCAACTCCGATTCGTTGGCGTCGTCCTCCACCAGCAGCGCGCGGCGTCGCGGGGCGGGGGCCTCGGGGCTCGGCGGACGTGCCGCGTCGGGGCGTTCCGCGTTGAGCGACTCTCCCAGCGAATCGATGGCGCGGGCCAGCTTGGCAAAAGTCAGTTCCGCCTGATCGGCCATCCCCCGATCGAGCTGACCGCGGAACAGGTACAGGGCGGTAGTGGCTTCATTGACCCGGTTGCGGATCATGTGGACGAACCGCCGAACCGCCTCAGGGCTCACGAAACCCGGACGTTTGCCTGCTTCGCCACGTTCGGCAAGCAGCTCTTCACGAAGCACCGTCAGCCCCACGGGGGCCTCGATGCCCAATCGAGAAGTACTTCCCTTCACGCGGAGGACTTCAATAGAAACGCCCACCTCCGGGAAAACGATCTTCTCGCCCTCTCGGCGAGACAGAACCAACATGCGTGGGCCTCCTTTCCAGGTCGGCAACCGGCGAGGCGGAACGATGCCTTCGCGGCGGCGCCTATCCCGATCAGTAACCGGCCCCCGAAAGCCTGAAATCCCAAGCGTTCGAGCGCCCGACACTCCATGACGAAGCCATCGGTCCCTCGGCCGCGCCGGCCGCAGGGAAGCCGATCCGACGGAAAGCCCGCGATCCACTCGCGGCTGCTCACCGGCCAGTCAACCGAGCAGTGTCCTTACCGACCACCCGCCGAAACGGGTACTGGGGCTCCTTGCCCACGCGATCGACGTTCATACGACTCCTTTTTCTACCGCAATCGAACCAAACTGACAAGAGCATTCCCAAGCAGAAAGGCAGCAAGCCGGGAACAATCACCCCGCCGAAGGTGACCCATCCAGCATCCCCGTTCTCGGTAATGCTGGTGCCGCCTTGAAGACCAGAGCCCAGCGGGGCAGATCGATGATGCCAGGTCGAAAGGGCAGACCGGGGGCGGAGACCACACCGCGAGGCGATCGCTCAAGGCGCATCGACGGCCCGCCACTCCTCCGGTTCGAGCTGGATCGGGTGGAGGTCGACGGCTCCGGCGTGCCCTCCGGGCGTCACCAGCAGCGCCGCGAGCTCCGGCCGGGTGCGGCAGAACTCGCGGGTCTTCTCCGGCCCGAGAATGAAGAAGGCCGTCGAGAGGGCGTCGGCCACGGCGGCACTGGCAGCAATCACCGTGGCCGACAGGACGCCTTCGGCGGGATATCCGGTTCGTGGATCGATGACGTGGCTGTACCGCTTCCCCCGGTAGCGGAAGAACTGGTTTGCCGATCCCGAGGTGGCCAAGGCCCCCCGAGCCAGACTCAGCTCCGCCAGACGCTGTCCGCGGCGGAGCGGATGGGCCACGCCTACACACCAGGGCCGCGATGTCTCGGCCGGCCGGTCCTGCATCGGCTTGCCGTGGGCCAATACGCTGCTTTTTCCGGCGTGGATGAGGTAATCCTCGATCTGGGCCTCGGCAAACAGTGCGGCACAACGGTCGAGCGCATATCCCTTGCCGATGCTCCCCAGGTTCAACCGCACTCCGGGATCGAGGAAGCGGATCGTCCGCTTGTCGCGGTCGAGAGCCACGAAGCGGCTCCCCACGTGGCGGAGGGCCTCGAGAACTGCCTCGTCGGTGGGGATTTCGCCCTTCCGTCGAGCGAATCCCCACGCTTCCCAGAGGGCCGCCGCCGCCATATCGAAGGCACCCTCCGTCTCGTCCCCGAGCTGCAGGCACCTTTCGAAGAGCTCGAAGAGCGATGTTTCGACCGGCACCGGCACTTCGGCTGCCAAGGCGTTGATGCGGCTCAACTCGCTGCCGGCCCGGAAATAGCTTAACTGCTCCTCCAGGGCGGTGACCAGGTCGAGCACCTCGAGTGCCACTTCGGTCCCCCGTTCGTACTGACCGATGTTGAGGAGGACCTCGAAGTCGCAGGCCATGGCCCGCCGCGTAATCCGGAGCTGATACGACCCGCCGGCGGAGACGCCCCCTACGCCGGGTGTGGGCGCCTCGCCACTGGTCTTCTCACTCGATAGCCGGCCCTGCAGGAATTCGCGGCGATCTCTTCTGAGAGTCATGGGGACTCGATGCCCCTCTATTTAGGGGGCGGCGTCCATTTTGGCCTGGATCCACTCGTAGTAGTCGAGCATCTTCAGCTCGGCCGCCGCCTCGCGGTCGAGGTAATAGGTCACGTGGGGATGGTGCTGGAGGGCACTGGCCGTGTTCATCGACGTCACCGGCCCCTCGACGGCACCGGCGACGGCCGCCGCCTTCCCTTCCCCATTGGCCAGGAGCATGATCTGCCGTGCCTCGAGAATAGTACCCACCCCCATGGTGACGGCATAGACGGGAACCTCCTCGCGCGTGGCGAAGAAGCGGGCGTTGTCCTCGAGGGTCTGGCGGGCCAAGGTCTTGATGCGGGTCCGCGAGCCCAGCGAGCTGGAGGGCTCGTTGAAGCCGATGTGCCCGTCGGCGCCGATCCCCAGCACCTGCAAGTCGATCCCCCCGCAGGCTGCGATCCGCTCTTCGTACCAGCGGCAGTAGACCCCATAGTCAGTGACCATGCCCGAGGGAATATGGACGTTCTGTGGCGGAACGTTCACGTGGCGGAAGAGATTCTCCCACATGAAGTGATGGTAACTCTGCAAGTGGTCGGGGGGGAGGCCGACGTACTCGTCGAGGTTGAACGTGGTCACTTGAGAGAAGTCCAATCCCTCCTCCCGGTGCATGCGGGCCAGCTCGCGGTACAGGCCCCGCGGCGTCGAGCCGGTGGCCAGACCGAGGACGGCGTTCGGCCGGGCCTGGAGCAACCTCGCTACCTGCCGCGCCGCCGCGCGACTCAGTTCCTCGTAGCTTTCCGTGATGATGATCTCCACAGCGTTCTCCTCCCTCGGGGACGGGGCGCGGGAATACCTGGAACAGACAACGAGCCACGGAGGCGGCGGCAGGTCGGGCGAGGCACCGCCAATCCCTCGACGAACGTAGTCTGCTGCGCCTCGCCCACCCGAATCCCCGCCATGCGCCGCCGCGGGCGGGGATTACCACCGTTTGGCCACTTCGCTCTTCATGAAGTTCAGGGCGTCGCTGGCGAGCTGCTTCTCGCTCTCGTACATCCGCCGCCAGATCTTCGTGGCTGCCACCAGCTTCTCGAGTGCCAGGCCGAAGGCCTCGACGACCATGAGGTTGTCGTAGCCGATCTCCCGCAAGGTGTCGAAGTTCTCCGCCCAGCGGACGTTCCCCTGGCCGGGGGTGCTGCGGTCGTTCTCGGAGATGTGCACGTGGATCAGGCAGTCCTTCAGGGCACGGATGGCATCGGGGGTGCTCTTCTCCTCGATGTGGGAGTGGAAGGTGTCGTACATCATCTGGCACGCCGGGTGGCCGACGTCGCGGCAGAAGCGTGCTCCGCCGGCCGCGGTGTTCAGCAGGTAGCACTCGAAGCGGTTGAGGTACTCGACCCCCAGCTTGACGCCGGCCTGGCCCGCGTGTTCGGCCACCTCCCGCATGCTCTCCACGGCCCACTTCCATTCGTCGTCGGTGGGCCCCTTGCCGGAGAAGTGCCCCAGGGCCGAGTGGTAGGGTCCGACCAGCGACTCGCAGCCGGCCGCGGCGGCGCAGTCGACGGCGCGCTTGTTGTTGTCGATGCCGAGGCGGCGGACGGCGGGGTCGGGGCTCATGGGGTTGTCGTCCGGGCCGCGGACGGTGACACCGGTGCGAGCCAGCCCCGCCGCGTCGAAGTGCTTGCCCCACTGGGCGTACTTGTCCACGTCGAGCTCGAAGATCGGCGTCTCGACGGCGTCGTAGCCGATCCCCTTGATGTCGTCCAGCAGGGGGCGGATCGCGTCGGTGAGCGTATCGGTCCACAGCAGCAGGTTCATCCCGTATCGCATTGCATCGTTCTCCTTGCGCCAGAGTGAACTCCCGACCGCTGACGGCCGGTGTCCCGGACCACCTACGTGCCGGTGGGAATACCGTCGAGAAGCGCGTCGAGGCGAAGGACCACGGCCCGCCGCATGGGCGGCAGGAGATCGCAGAAGCCCTCGGGCAGCGGCGGCAACCCCACCCGCCTCATGATCTGGTTGAGGCGGACCCCTAGTCTGGCATCTTCCAGGTAATCCCACAAGAACGGCTCGCGGCGAAAAGCGGCTACGAACCAGGCAAGCCGTCCCGTGGGGCGGGGGGCCAGGCGGCTGACGAGCAACTGGACGAACGCCGGGTCAATTGCGTCGAGCACCGCGTAGTAGCGGGCCAATTGCCCCGGGTCCTCGGCGACGAGGGCTGCATCGAGGAGGACCTCGACCAGCAGGTGCCCGAGGAAGCTCGGCCGGAAGCCCTGCGCATCGCCCAGGCGGTCGCGGACGACGACCGCCAAATCGAGGGAGAGTTCGGCGAAGGCCCGCGTCTTGTGGAAGCGGGCGTCGTCGAGGAAGTGCTGGTGGATGCCGCCCGCGAAGGAGGCCAGGTACGGGTCGGTGTCGGCCAGGTAGGGCTCCACGTGGCGGCGGCGGAGGCGGAGCGGGCGGTCGGCCACGGTCAGCCAGTCGGGCACCGCCGTACCTGCGGCGAAATAGGGGTTATCGAGGAACGGTAAGGCGTGGGCGAAGTAGTTCATCACCGGGTCACGATACCCGTTCCCCGCTCTGCCGGCCACCGGCCGCCGCGTTCACCGGGAGGGGGTGCTGGGCGGCTCGAGGCGGCGCTGCCTTGGCCGTCGTCCCCCATCCCCTTTGCCCTGGATTCGACTGCGTCGCCTCAATCCTCGGGCAGGTCGAAGGGGCTGCGGCTGCGCGGCATGAGGCGGCAGAGGAGGATTCCGGAGAAATAGAGGAACGTCAAGGGGATCGCCAGGAGGATCATGCTGTAGGGGTCGGCGGGCGTGAGCATCATCGAGATCAAGCAGATCACCAGGATCGCCATCCGCCACTGGGCGAGGTAAACCTCAACGGAGAATATCTGGATCCGCTCTAGGAAGAGCATGACCAACGGCAATTGGAAGGCGATGCCAAAACCTACGGGGAGGAAGAGCACGAAGGAGAGCCATTCGTTGATCCGCGGGTCGGGCGCGATGCCCAACCAGGCGTTGAAGCTCAAGAGGAAGTTGAGCACCGGCTCGAAGACGAAGAAGAAGGCCGTCGAGGCCCCCAGGAGGAAGAGGGCCACGCTGAAGGGGAGGAAGACGTGGATGTACCGCCGCTCGTGGCGGTAGAGCCCGGCGGCCACGAACTGCCACGCTTGGTAGAAGATCCACGGACTGGCCAGCACCGCCCCGACGAGCAGCGAGACCTTGATGTACACCGTGAACGGCTCCACGACGCCCAAGCTCTGGACCCGCAGCCGCTCGTCGTGCTCGACCGGCCGCCAGATCTTTACGGAGATGAGGTCCTCGCGGGTGAGATCTCCTCCCTCTGGCGGCGGGGGTGCGTTGGGGGCCATCTCGGGTAGGCGGTGCGCAAGCTGGGCGAGGAGTTCGCGAGGCTCCACGAAGACCTGCTCGAAGATCAGACGCTGGGTCTTGATCATTCTGGCCAGTTCGTCGGCCCTTTCGGGGTGGGCCCGCCCGGCTTGGATCTCCTCTTCGACCAGCTCGCGGACCGCCACCTCCGCCTGGTTCTCGTAATAGGCGGTCAACGCCTGGACCAGTGGATCCTGGATGAAGTGCGTGACCTGCCGGCCGATCAGCAGACCGATGGCAAAGCCGAGGACGAGGCCGACGATGGCACGAATAAGGCTGCCGCGAAGCTCTTCGAGGTGCTCCCCGAAGGTCATCGTCGACTCGCGGAAAAGGTCTTCGTCGCTCTTGGCCAATCGTCGCATGGGCCGACTCGAGATCAGAGAGAAATGCTCGGGGCACCGCCATGGCATGGCGCCGAGGAGGAACACCCCCAGGCAGCCAGAACAGCCGGCATACCCGGGCTCCCGCGATGCCGCTCCCAGGCAGCACGCAGCCCGAGAAGGGGAAAACCTCTATAATAACTCCTCGGCCCGGCGCCAGCAACGAACTGCGCGGTATCGCTCACCGTTATCTCGATCTCGGAGGATGTCGACGATGCCCCCTCTGACACCTCTGCGTCTGAAGCCGATCTACCAGCACTACCTCTGGGGCGGCCGGCGCTTCGAGACCGTCCTCGGCCGCATCCTCGGCGACGCGCCGAGCTACGCCGAGTCCTGGGAGGTGGCCGACCACCCGGACGGCCAGAGCGTCGTGGCCACCGGGCCGCTGATGGGGGAGAGGCTTTCCACGCTGGTGTCACGCTACGGCGAGGATCTTCTCGGTCGCGACCCGGTACCCGACCCGGCTGGCAGTCGCCCGCGGTTCCCCCTGCTGCTGAAATACCTCGATGCTGCCCAGACCCTCTCCGTTCAGGTCCATCCCGACGACGCCCGTGCCGCCCGTCTCGCCCCCCCGGACTTCGGCAAGACCGAGGCCTGGGTGGTCCTGGCCACCGATCCTGGCGCGACCATCTATGCCGGCCTGAGACCGGGTGTGGACCGCGCCGCGCTGGCCGCGGCGGTTGCCGAGGGGCGCTGTGAGAGCTGCCTGCACCCGTTCCAGCCGCAGGTGGGCGATTGCGTCTTCCTTCCCGCGGGCACGGTCCACGCACTCGGGGCGGGCCTGGTGGTGGCCGAGGTGCAGCAGGCGAGCAACGTGACGTACCGCCTGTACGACTGGGGCCGCCCGGGGCCCGACGGCAGGCCCCGCCACCTCCATGTCGCCGAGGCCCTTGACGCGATCGACTTCGCTCGGGGACCGGTCGAGCCCGTCCCTCCGCAGCCGACCGCTCGCCAAGGGGGCGAGCGCCTGGTGGCCTGCGAGAAGTTCGTCCTCCACCGCTGGCGACTCGCCGCGCCGGCGAGCATCGGTGGCGACAGCCGGTTCCATATCCTGAGCGTTATCGCCGGAGCAGTGGAGGTTGCCGGCGATCCTGCGGGCCGCCCCCTGGCGCTCGGCCAGACACTGCTCATCCCGGCAGCCGTCGGTCCGGTGGAAATGCGGCCGCTCGGTGAATGCACCCTACTGGAGAGTCGCCTTCCATAACCCGAGCCCCGAGCCGATGCGAGCGAGGTCCTCCCCCTCGATCCCAACCCCGTCTTGGAGATGCATCTCAGCTTCGCTTCGTTGACGTGCCCCAGGGGGAGCCGGGGAGCGGTCGGCAGCCTACGGGAGCTCCATCCGCTTCCCCTCGAAGTGACTATGGCCTGCTTGCTGGACGATCGTCAGCGCGCGGTAGGCTTCCTCGAGATCGCTGGTGCGGCGGACGAGGCTGGTCACAGCGCGGTGGAATTGGGTGAGCAACTGCTCACCAACGGTCCGCTCGCTATCGAGCGGCTCCTGATGGCGTCCCGACTCGTCGAACCATACGAGCGTGGCAGGCAGATCCACAAAGGCGATGCCGCTCCGACAGGCGACTTGCAGCGAGGCGAGCGGGCGGTAAGAAATCGCCTCCGGCCACTCGGCCGGAATGTACCGCCCGCAACTGACCTGGGCGACCGCCCCGCCGTTCGGGGTTGTCGGATCGGCGAAGCCGAGGCTGAGCATCTGGTAGTCCACCTCGCAGGGGCGGTCCGTTCGGCAGTGGGTGGTGCCGCTAACCCAGACGGGCCCCTGGCCGACGACGTAACAACACCAATCGACCAACTCGACGAGTTCCTGGACCAGCGAGTTACGGCGGGAGCAACCTGCCGCGTCTCCGCCGACGGCGTCGGCCCCCAGGCGACGATGAGAAAAGAGGAGCTGCGGCGGCCCCAGTCGGGTGGCGATGAGTTCCTTAAGGCGGAGGGTGGCCGGAGCCTGCCGGCGGGGGAACTCGGCCATGAAGGCGATGCCCGCCTCGTCCACGCGGCGTTTGAGCATCTGCGCCTCGTCCGGATCGAGAGAGAGGCCGTAGCTGCAATAGACGGCCTTCCCTGCCTCGCACGCGGCCAAGACAGGGAGCGAGCCATACCACTGGGCCCCTAAGAGGAGGATGGCGTCGATGTCCTCGCGGCGGGCCAGGACATGAAAGCCATCGACCGCTTCGGCACCGAACTCCCGAGCCGCCTGTCGCGCGCGGTGGCCCACCTGTTCGCAGATCGCTCGGACCTCGAACCGGTCTGCCAGGGCCCAAAGGGCCGGGCGATGCCGATGTTGCCAGGCGTCGCCCAGACCGACCACTCCCACGCGCAATTTCATGGACCATTCACCTTTGCGGCTTCCCGGTGTGGCTGCTGTCGGACCATGGACTTGGAACCCAGGGCGAGGAAGGCGCAGAGACGCACACCGCCGCGGACGAGTCGAGCACCCAAGTATACCTGAGTGCTATCGGCTTGCTCAACGAGGACCGCTTCTGGGGCTTGGCGTATGGGGCCCGATACCCACCTTACAGGGAATGCGCCGGGCATAACCTCCGGCCGCCACCGCCCACGACTGCCGAACTCGGGAGGCCGAGTAGGGCAACGACACGGGGTGGTGGCTCCCCACGGCAGAAGGGGGGCGCGGTTCGAAAGGTATTGCTTTTGCTGCGGGTGCGGATACACTGTGTGGTATGGATTTGGGGGACGGCCGGGCGCGCGCCGGCTGGAGCCCCCAAATGAATGCGGGTGGGCTGCGGTACTTGCCGCAGCGATCCGCAAAGTCCCGCCTTTGAGTCTCCCGCCACTACCGAATCCCTCCCCTGACACTGGCAAGGAGGACTGCCCCCGTGACCAGTGTGTTCATGCTTCTGGCTTTGCAGGTGCCCCTGGTCGGCAACGACAGCTATGCGGAGGCGCGCCAACTGACGCTAGATAGCGGGCGCCCCTTGATTGTCTTCGTGGGAACCGATCGGTGCCCGACGGCTATCCGTGTGCGTCAACGCATCCTGCCGGAACTTCGCCTCCGCCACCGACGGCTGCTCGAACGCGTCGCCTTCGCCGTAGTCGACCTGAGTCGTGACGACCGCTTGGGCCGTCAGCTCGTGCGTGACGGCCCCGTTCCGCAGTTGATCATGTTCCGCAGGACGCCCGAAGGCTGGCGTTGCCGTCGGCTCATCGAGGTCGACGATATCGAGGTCGTCCGCACGTTCATCGAACAGGGGCTCGCCCTGGACGATCAATCGCGGCTGGCGCGGACCGTTCATCCCAGCCGGCGCGCTGGGCAGCTCGTGGAACTCGAGGAATCCGCGGTTCCTGAAGAGCAGGAAGGCGAAGGGCAGGAAGGCGCTGAAGCGGAGCAATGAAGCGCCGCCGCATCCGATAGCGGTCTCGCGCCGCCGCGGCGACCGCGAGCGAGGCATCCTCGCGCAAAGACCACCGAGGGACGAGATCATGACCCGAGCGGACCGGTATCCGATCCATCGGCGAGACCTTCTCCGTGCCGCCACCGCGGCGGCGGTTCCTTGGGTCGTACCCGCGGCAGCCCTCGGCACCCCCGGCCGCCGACCGCCGAGCGACCGCATCACGTTGGGGTTCATCGGCGTGGGCATGATGGGTCGTGGGCACCTGGCCCGTTTCCTCCGCTACCCGCAGGCCCAGGTGCTGGCCGTCTGCGAGGTGGACCGCTGGCGGCGCGAGAACGCCCAGAACACGGCGAACCAGGCCTATGCGGCGGAACGCGCCGGCGGAGCCTACCGCGGTTGCGCGGCCTACAACGACTTCCGCGAGTTGCTCGCCCGCGATGACGTCGACGCCGTGGTCGTCTCCACGGGCGACCGCTGGCATGCCGCCCATACCGTGCTGGCAGCCCGTGCGGGCAAGGATATCTTCTGCGAGAAACCGATTTCGCTGACGATCGCCGAGGCGCGGGCCATGGTCGAGGCCGTCCGCCGCTACGGCCGCATCTTCCAGACGGGCCTCCAACAGCGGAGCGCCCGCGAATTCCGCCTCGCCTGCCAGTTGGTCCGCGAGGGGGCGCTGGGCAAGGTAGACCGCGTCTACGCCATTTTTCCCGGCACCAGTAGCGAGGTCGATCTCCCGGCCGAACCGGTGCCGGAGGGGCTCGATTGGGACCTCTGGCTGGGCCCGGCTCCCTGGCGTCCTTTCAACAGCCGCTTCCACCACTACGGGGCCCCGCAGCACGTCGTCCCCTGGGAGTTCTGCCGCGATTTCGGCGGCGGCGCGCTGACCAGCGGGGCCGTTCACGCCCTGGACGTTGTCCAGTGGGGGCTCGACAAGGACCACACCGGTCCGGTTGAGGTCGTCCCGCCGGCAACGGGTGAGGTCCCTGCGCTCACCTACCGCTACGCCGACGGCACCGTCCTCCAGGTGGTCGAGGGCCGCCTCGACCCCCGGCGGCACGACGTACCGCGCGGCTGGGATGAAATCACCTCGATCCAACCGTTCGGGGCGCTCTTTGTGGGTGAGCAGGGCTGGATCCACGTGGGGCGGCAGGGTTACCTGACTTCGTCCCCCGCGGAGATTGTCGAAGACCATCCCGGCCGCTACGACCACGGTATCGCCGTGGCCGGCCATCACCAGAACTGGCTCGATTCCATCGCCACCCGCCGGCGGACGGCCTGCGACGTGGACGTCGGCTGCCAGTCGACGATCGTCGCCCATCTCGGGTGCATTGCCCAGTGGACCGGGCGTGCCCTGAAGTGGGACCCGGAGGGGGAAGTATTCCTCGGCGACGATGAGGCGAACCGGATGCGGCGGCGGGCCATGCGGGCGCCGTGGCAGGTGTAAGTGGGTAAGGTAGGCTACACTGCGATTTCCAGGCGAGCGGTTGTTCCGTGATCTGTCCGAAGGTGGAGAGGCTGATGATATCGACAACGCGTTGGACCGTTGCCGTCCTGTCGGTTCTGGGGGCGCTTTGGGCGACGATGGGGGAGGGGGTGGCCGCGGACACGGAGCCCCAGGCACTCGCCGCCGTACTCACGTCCGATGCTTCGTACATGGAGAAGCTCCAGGCCTGTAAGCGGCTGGGCGAGATCGGCGGGAGGGGGTCGGTCGACGCGCTGGTCCCCCTCCTGGCGGAGGAACCCCTCTCTCACGCGGCGCGGATCGCCCTGGAAGCGATCCCCGACGAAGCCGCCGGGGCGGCCCTCCATACGGCTTTGGCGGAGCTCGAGGGGCTTCCCCGGATCGGCGTGATCCAGTCGCTCGGCGTGCGGCGCGAGGCCGCAGCCGTCGCCGACCTCCGCGCGCTCCTCGAAGACGACGATCCTGCGACGGCATCGGCCGCCGCCACCGCCCTGGGGGAGATCGCCACTACCGAGGCCGCCGAGGCCCTCGGCAATATCCTCCCCGACGCGCCTGCAGACGTTCGCGCAGCGATCGGCGACGGCTTACTCGCCGTCGCCCAGATCCGCGCCGACGAGGGAAACACCGCCGAAGCGGCGGCGTGGTTCGACCGCGTCCACGGTGCCGACCTGCCGACGCATCTCCACCTCGCCGCCGCCCGCGGGGCCATCCAAAGCGGTGCGGCGGACGCGCTGGAACGCTTCCTGGAACTCGTCCGAGCGGACGAGGCAGCCGCCTTCGCCATGGCCCTCGAAGTGGGCCGCCTCCTGCCTGCCGCCGAAGTCGCCCCCCTCGTGGCGGCCGAGTTGTCGGAAAGCCCGGCCCACCGCCAGCCCCTCCTGGTGACCCTTCTCGGCGATCTCGGCGATCGTGCAGCGCTGCCCGCCGTGGTCGAGGCGGTGGGAAGCGGGGACCAGGCCGTCCGCCTCGCGGCGCTTTCCGCCTTGGGCAACCTGGGCGACGCCTCGACGCTTCCCTTACTGCTCGAGCTGGCCGCGGGAGAAGACGAGGAGGGGGCCGGCGCCGCCCGGCAGAGCCTCGGGCGGCTCGACGATCCCGGCATCGACGCGCAGATCGCCCGGAGACTCCTCGATGCGGACGAGGGGATGACCGAGTCGGAGCGGCTCCTGCTGGTCGATCTGGCAGGCCGCCGCCGTATAGAAGAAGCGGTGTCGGCACTCCTCGCGGCGGCCGAGGCGCCCCAGCCGGCGGTCCGCCTCGCCGCCATCGCCGCCCTCGGCGAGACGCTCGCCCCCCCGCAGCTCGACGCCCTGACCGAACGCCTGCTGAACCCCCGAACGCCCGAGGAGCTTGCCGCCGTCCAGGCGGCGCTGCGGGCAGCCTCGATCCGCACGGCCGATCGCGAGGGCGCTGCCGAACAGCTCGCTGCCTGCCTTGCGGACGCGTCGGCCGAGATGCGGGAGTTCCTCATCGATTTGCTGGGCGCCGTGGGGGGCGAAACGGCTCTGACGGCGGTTGCCCGGGCCGCGCTCGATCCCGACCTCCAGGACACCGCCACGCGCGTGCTCGGCGAATGGATGACGCCCGATGCCGCCCCCGCGCTGCTCGCCGTGGTGCGTCAGTCGCCCGAGCAGCGGTTCCGCATCCGTGCCCTGCGCGGCTACCTTCGCATCGTCCGGCAGTTCGACGTCCCCGACGACGAGCGGGTGGCCATGTGCCGCCGAGCCCTGGAGCTTGCCGAGCGCCATGAAGAGCGGGTCCTGGCCCTGGAGGCGTTGGGGCGCGTCCCCACACGTGCCGCCCTCGAGCTGGCCCGCGCGCACCTTGCCGAGGAGGGGCTTGCCGAACCGGCCGCGGCAGCCGCCGTGGCGGTCGGCGAGCAGATCGTGGCAGTCCATCCTCAGACTGTCGCCGAGGCCATGGCCGCCGTCCTCAGGACGACCGACCATCCCGAGCTCACCGCGCGGGCTACCCACCTCGCCCGTCAGGCCGATCCCTAGCGGCCTGCCCAAGGCGGATTTGCCGGCGGGGTGCAGCCAGATTCCACCGCTGCGCGCGCCGCTATGTATCAGAAGATGAGCTCCAAGCGGGTGCCGTAGACGAAGGCGTCGCGGTGGATGCCGCTGGGGCGGGCGATGTACTGAAAGTCGGGCTGGACGGCCAGCCAGTCGGTGAGCCAGGCCTTGTAGAAGACCTCGATGGCCGTCTCGGTCGACTGCTCAGGGAGGCAGTCACTGAAGATCACGCGGGTCACGCCGGCCCCTGCACGGTCGCGCTGCCGTCCAGAGATAAGACCTTCGTACATCATCCCCGCACCGAAGTACTGCTGTGCCTCGTTGCGGTCGGCACGAGCCCAGCCGTATTGGCCGAAGCCGTAGAGCCCCCGTGAGTCGTCGGCGTCGGTAGACCCATTTCTCCGCCAAAGGAACTGTTCCACTCCTCCGTGGAATCCCCAATTTCCTTTCAGGGCTCCCTCTTCGCCGGTGGCGAGATCATCGAAGGCCCCGCTGTGGTACCAGAGGCTCAGATGAACGTGGCCCCACCGCCCGTCGGCGAGCTTCCATTGACGTTCTGCCTCGATGATCGAAAAGACCTCGCCCGTACCCGAGAATCCCCAGGTGCTACCGTCGGCGGCGCCGTCGAAGACTCCGGCGCGGAGATCCCAATGCTCGGCGGGACGGAGAAAGAAGACGGCGCCGGCCGCCGAATGCGGGTAGCTCGGCATGGGAATCGTGGGGTGGAACCCATACGAAGACTGGATGAAGTCGGCGGCCAGTTCGGTGAGCGCGAAATCGTGGTTGGCGTCCTGCTTGCCGAGCCGCACCGTGAGGCGGTCGTCGAGGAAGTCGCGCTCCCACCAGTAGTCGCTGATCTGCGCCAGGTCGTCGGCATCGATGTTGCTTAGGATCTGGAAGTCGCCTACGTACCGCTCGCTTAGGCCACGGCCGTGGGTGTGCTGGCCGTGGATGACGAAGCGGCCGCCCTCCCGTAGTCCCCAGGCCTCCAGATCGGTCTCGATGACCATATCGACAAGCCCCAGGTACTCGGTAGCCCGGCACGTGGAAATCCCGCCCCGCATGTTCGTGAAGAGCTCGCCGGTGTAGGTCGCCGCAAGCGTTGTCCCCGGACCGAGGGAGAATGGTCCGCCCAACAACCCGCGAAGCGGCTTTTCGTCCTCCTCTTCCTCATCGTCCTTCTCTTCCTCATCGTCCTCGACGGGCGTTTCGTCGACTCCGCTGAAGGCAGGAACATCGGGGGGAATCGAATAGGCGAGAGGCCACGTCGGCGCATCGCCGTAGCCTCCTTGCATCCGTCCCGCGGCAGCCGGATCCGTCACGGCGGGGAACTCAAGCCAAGCGGCGTCGATCTCCTCAACCGCCACCCAGAGTGGGACGGCCGTCAGGCAGACGGTCACCAGGAAGACGAGCGTGCGCATCGTGATCGGCATAGCGGAGAGAACGGCAGGACCTCGGTGCCAGGTAGATCGGCTGTCTGCGGGTATTGCACACCGAAGGAAAGGCCGCGGCCGGCGGCCAAGCGCAGCAAGACCGCCTCCATGGTGGTTACTATCGACTACGCCCCGGGAGCAGGCGCAGTGGCTGGCGCGCCATGCATGTTGCAGGGGCGGCGGAGGCGGTAGGGGTTGCCCAAGCTGGGCAGAAAGTACTGCCCAGCTTGGCCGGTTCGAGCCTCAACCAAGTGCCGAACCGCATTCGCGATTTCCCTGCGCCGCCGCCTCGAAGTCGGGTTGTGCCTGCTCCCGCATCGTGGTGCGCCCCCCTTCTCGAAAGGCTTATGTGTGCGTTGGCTGCAGGAGGGTGGGAAATCCGCCACGTTACGCTCGTGCCGGCGGTTCAATGCGCATCGGGGTGGCAATAGCAGGAGGCCACGGGCTGCACGTCGGCCCGGGCCCACGCCTGCTCCAGTTGGGACGCGACGGCAGCGGCCTCGTCCGTTCTCCCCTGATCGCTCAGCGCCTGCTGCAGGCCGAGCAGGGCCCAGCCGTTGTTCGGATGCCTGGCAAGATCGCGGCGGTACACCACCTCGGCTTCTGCCGGCTTGCCGTCCGCCAGCAGCAGCGCGCCGAGGGCGTGGCGAACCGGATGCGGCCACGCGGGGGGTTCGCCGTAAGCGAGTGCGTCTTCGAGCTTCACGGCTTCGCGCAAGCGTTCGAAGGCGTCGTTGGGGCGTCCCTCGTGGAACGCCATTTCCCCCTCCGCCACGAGCCGCGCGATTTTCATCACCTCGGGCGCACTGTTGAAGCTGATCTCCCAATCCTCGGGTACCTTCTCCGCTTCGCGGTCGAACTGCGCCAGTTCCGCCCGGGCTTCGGAAAACCGGTCCAGGTTACTCAGCGCGATCGCCCGGGCGTATCGCCAGTGCGCCCGGCTGACGTGGCGATAGGCATCCGGCTCAGGCTCTTCCAGTATGCTCTGCCACTTGCCGAATCGGATCAGCACGTGATAGGTCGTCGGCATCATGCCGTCAGCGACGAATGCAAACTCGCGCAGGAACTCCTCCGGCATGTGCTGTTCCACCGTACGGGCCGCCTCCAGTGCCGTTTCGTAGCGGCCTTCCATCATCGCCGACCAGGCAAGGAAGTGCATGTTGTGTACGGCATAAAGGATGTAAAATCCCTGCTCGGGCGCGATCTGGAAATAGGCGAGATCGACTTCAATCGCCGCCTCGTTCGCATCGGAGGCCTTCGCCCAGTGCCCCAGCCGCGCGTAGATGTGGGCCGGCATGTGGACCAGGTGCCCGGCACCGGGCACGAGATCCTCCAGGCGCTCCGCCGCGGCGAGCGCCCGCTCCGGCTGCGGCGACGCCTCCACCGCATGGATGTAGAAGTGGTTCGCTCCCGGATGGTTCGCGTCGAGCTCCAAGACCCGTTCGAGCACCTCGACGATTTCCTCCGCGCGACCCTTCGGCTCACCGTCGCGCGTCCAGAGATCCCAGGGCTGAAGGTTCATCATCGATTCCGCGTAGAGCGCCCCGACGTCGGGATCGTCGGGAAACTCTCGCCAGGCCTTCGCCATGAGCTCGGCGTGCTTCCGGTCGAGATGCTGCCGATCCTCCGGAACGGGCAGCTCGTAGCGCGCCGCAACCGCCCGGATGAACGCTTGCTCGACCGGCGATGCATGATCCATTCGTCTCACCGCCTGCCGGGCCGCTTCGTGGGCCGACTTCGACTGACTTTCACCGATCACCGGCATGTTGATGTGCGGCCCCAGCGCATACGCCACACCCCACCATGCCATGGCACAGTCCGGGTCATGGTTCAGCGCCTGCCGGAAGGAGCGGACCGCTTCATCGTGATTGAAGCCGTAGAGCAGTACCAGTCCCTGGTTGAACCACCGCTGCGCTTCTTGCGAGTCCGTGGTGATCTCGCGCTGGAAGTCGCCCAACCCCTCCAAGAGCAACGGCGGCGGATCATCGCTCGGCGTGCGGGTATCGGCCCGGTTGCTGTCTCCCATAGCGGCCAGGCCGGTGGCCATCAGTAATAGGGAGGGGAAAACCGCGCGGATCAGTACCGTTGTCAGTCCAGACATCGTGTGCCTCTCGAGAAAAGAGGGAGTGTTATCGAGCGGAATGCCAGCGCAGCTCGCCGCACGCGGCTCAGCTCCAAGCCTTGCGCTGACCCGATACCTCAGTCGACAGGCACGCGCGCTCAGCAACACAAGACACGTGCACATGCGTACCCCACCGGCGGCGGCGAGGATCGCCACACCGAAAATTCTTCGGCGGAGTACGAGTGTGTTCAAGGGGCCGCTGCAATGCCATAGACGGTAGAACGTAGCGAGCAATCCCCAGAGCACTGCCTGTCAAGAATGGCACGTCGACCTGGTGGTGGACACCTTGCACACACATTTTCCGGCGACCACTGCCGGCCGCAGCATACGGGCGCGTGATTCCCGTTTCCTACCGATACCGGCCGCCGTTGTCCCGGCCTCGAATGCGGCGGGAACCGTTCTCTAACGGGACGGATGGTCGAAGGAAGGGCTGCCGAAGCCGGCCCCACCGTGATCCGCGGGAGGATCGTGGAACATGCTCCCTACCCGCTCGACCACGTGCGGCGAGACCAGCGTCGGTTCCCCCTTGAGGATTCCCGAAACGTTCTGGAAGGTCTTCCCCACGTGCATTCCGCGGTTGTCGATGAAGAACTCGCGGATATCCTTGTCGTGGTGCGAGCCGCGCATCTTGAGCACGGTGAGGCCGCGGCGCATTTCGCCGTAGACCTCGACGTAGCGGAGAAGGATGATCGAATCGGTGATCGTGGAGACGTGGGCCTCCGTGGTGGAGGGGCCGCCGAGGAGGTTCGGCGTGGTGGCCGTGAAGAAGCCGGCAATCTCGCAATCCTTAAGGAAGCTGGTCAGGCCGAGGACGAACTCGCGGAAGGTCTTCGTCGAGGCGATGCGGTGCAGGGCGGAGAGGCTGTCGACGGCGACGCGGGTGGGCCGATACTCGTCGATGGCCTCCTTTATCTGAATGAGATGGTCTTCGAGATTGGCCACCTCGGGGTACTTGCATACCACGCGAAGCCGATCCTGGCGTTCCAATTGGGGAAAGTCGATTCCCCAGCCGGCGGCGTTGCGGAAGAGCTGGTCGTGGCTCTCTTCGAAGGCAAAGAGGAGTGTCCGGGAATCGGCATCGTCGCTGCCGACGAAATGAGTAGCCAGGAGGGTCTTTCCCGTGCCGGTAGCCCCGGAGACGAGGATGATCGAGTCCTGGAAGAACCCCCCGCCGCACATCCGGTCCAGCTCCGCGACACCGGACGTTATCCGCACATCGCTGGAGCGCTGCTTGAGCTCGATGGCCGAGAGAGGAATGCCCACGATCCCCTGCCCGGGGACGATGGAAAAGGGCCATTCCCCCTTTTGGTGCGAGGTGCCTCGGAACTTGAGGATCTCCATAGTGCGGCGGCGTTTCTCGTCGTCGAGCACGTTCCGCAGCAGTACGGCATTGTCGACGACGAATTCCTCCACGCCGAAGCGGGCCACCTCGCCGTATTCGCGCTCGCGTTCGGCGGTCACGACCGAGGTGACCCCCGCCTCGCGAAGTGCCCTGGTGATGCGGAACATTTCGTTGCGGACGGTGGCCCGGTCGGTGAATTGGGAAAGGATCGCCCCCAGCGAATCGAGGGAGACGCGTACGGCACCGACCTTGCGGACGGCGTGTTCGAGGCGGGCGAGGAGGCCGCCCAGGTCATAGCGGCCCACCTCGGTGACGTGGTCGCCGGGGATAGGTGAGGCGTCGACGAAGGCCCACTTTCCCTCGTCCTCCCAGCGTTGCAGGTCCCAGCCGAAGGCCAGCAGGTTCTCGCGGATGTCGGCGGGGGTCTCTTCGAAGGTGACGAAGACGCCCGGCTCGTCGAAGTGCATGATGCCCGCGGCGACGAACTGTGCGGCGAAGACGGTCTTGGCGCTGCCTGCCGTACCGGCCACCAGCGTCGTCCGGCCGCGGGGCAACCCGCCCTGGGCGATGAGGTCGAAACCGGGAATCCCCGTGGGAAGCTTCGGCACGCCGCAGGTCGGCGAACCGGGAGACGGACGGCCGTCCCCCTCTGCCTTTGCGGGGCGGAGTATCTCCAACCCCACCAGCACCCGCTCGTGGTCGGAGAGATCGCCGATGATCCTCCGCAAGGGGGGAGGCAACTCGCGGATCAAGGCGGGCGTGGCCAGGACCTGCTGGCGCTCCGCTGCCGAGGGGTCCTCGGTCACGTCGATGATCTCCAGGGCGTATTTGCCCTTCAGCTCCCGCTCGCAGAAGGTCCGCAGATTGTCGATCGCCGCCATGGACTGCGGCGACTTGCCGGAGATGAACAGCTTCAGCACGTACTGGCTCATGAGTCCTCCTCCTTGCCGGCTGGCGCATCCAGAGACGACTGCCTGCGGCCTTCCTCGCCGGCAGCCGCCCGCGAACGATAGTGGTCCGCCAGGTGGCCCATCATTTCCAGGGCCATCAGGTTTCCCTCCTCAACGTAAGGCAGGCTCTTCTCCCCGCCCCTGCCGTCGGTGCGCGCGCGCGTCGTAGAATAGTGGATGTCGATCACGTCGCGGGGGCCGGCGCCGCGCTCGCCGAGCCGCTGGGCCATCATCTTCAGTCCGCTGGAGACGTCGTGGCCCTCCTTGTAGGTCCGGTTCTCCAGGGCCAGGTCCATCAGTTCGCCGTAGCAGCGGACGAACTCGCCGAAGGCGTCGGGCGCGGTCTTCTGAAGGGAGTCGGCCCCGGCGGCACCCCCCGTGAATGAGGGCGCTTCGAGCCGGGCCAGGCGCCGGAGGACCCCCCGAATGATGGGGCGCCGCCGGATCTTGACCGCGTAGGGCAGGGCACGGGTGAGCGTCGTCGCATCGAGCCGCTGCCGGTTGAGGTATCCCACCGCCCCGGCGCGCAACGCCCGGACACCGATCTCCCGGCCGTCCAAGTCGGTGAGGAGGATCAGCGGAGTGCAGCTCCCCGCCGCCTGGGCTCCTTCCACCAGCCGCATCCCGCCGCACGGCCCCAAATGATCTGCGACGAGAACTGCATCCCACGCGCATTCCAGCAGGGCCGCCAGCCCCGCCGCGTAGGTGGCGCAGGCGACGAGGTCGCAGCGCGGCTCAGCAGCTCCTTCCAGCAGCCGCTCGATCTGTTCGCGGCCGCGCTCGCAGTCGTCGACCAACAGCACACGGATCGAGTCGTCCATGAGACGGCTCCCGCAGTCGCCCTTCGTGCGCCTAGCTCAAGACTCTCCCGCTGGCGAGATCCCCGGCACGCCGAGGCGCCCCGCTCGCTCACTCAAAGGGAAACCGTAACCCGTCCGGCCCCGGTTGCGCCGGTTGGCGCGGCCCGGACCGCAAACCGAACCACGTGGTAGCAAAAGGACTGCCCGGGAAGACCACCGATTACCTCCCGTCCGCAGGATACCGCAGACGCCGGAAATAATCTCGCTGGTTCCGGGCTCGGAGCGTTTACGACATTATAGAGCACCAGCAAGTTTTGGTCACCGCCCGGGGGTCCCCTCATGGACCGATCCCGCATTGCCCCGCAGCGCAACCCCCCCCACCACAGGCACCGGTTTCACGAACGGGGCAGTTGCTCGCCACCGAAGCGACATGGGCCGATGGGGTACTCATCTGGCGGGTGAGATCAACCGCCCCGCAATGGGGGCATGTGGGGGACTCCGAGCCCCGCACCAGGTATTCGAACTCCTCACGGCACTGGTTGCAGACGTATTCGTACAGAGGCATTCGCGAAAAGCTCCCTAGAAGGTGGGTGACGAACTCGATGCTCCATTCTAAGATGGCTTGCCGGTAGGGAGAAGCCGCCCCCATGTTCGTTCCGAGACGCGCCCATGTCCCCACCCCATCCCCCCCCTCCGCCGGTACTCTCCCGCCACCGGGTCCGAGAGCTCGACCGGCGGGCCGTTGAAGATTGTGGTGTGCCCGGATTGGTCCTCATGGAAAACGCCGGGCGCGGGGTGGCGGATCATCTCTGCCGCTGGAGCGGACCGGCGCGCGTGGCAGTTTGCTGCGGAAAAGGGAACAACGCCGGAGACGGCTTCGTCATCGCCCGCCATCTCGACCTCCGCGGCTACGACGTGCGGGTGCTGCTCTGGGCGGAACCTTCGGAGTTGGTCGGCGACGCCGCGGTCAATCTCCGCATCGTCCAGAAGAGCGGCATTCCTCTCACGGCATTCGGCCAACGGTTTCCCGCCGCCGAGGTGACGGGCGAGCTGACGGCGGCTGGCTGGATTGTCGACGCCCTGCTGGGCACGGGGGCACGCGGAGCCCCGCGGACGCCGGTGGACGCGGTCATCCGGGCCATCAACGCGGCGGAGAAGCCGGTCCTTGCCGTGGACCTCCCTAGCGGCTTGGACTGCGACAGCGGTCAACCCGCCGACCCGACGGTCCGTGCCCGCGCGACGTGCACCTTCGTGGCCCACAAGCGGGGCTTCCTCGCGCCGGGGGCAGCCGCCTTCACGGGCAGCGTCCACGTGATCGATATCGGCGCTCCCCGCCGGCTCGTCGAGGAGATGCTCTCGGGCGAGGGGGGGATATGAGCGAAAGAGGCAGTGTGCCTGTCAATCGAGCCCGGCGAGGGCGGCGTCTACATGGGCGGTGGTGGGGACGCGGCGCATGCCGGGTTCCAGCAAGGCGGACATCAGGTCGTCGGTCTCGTCGTAGAGGTCGTCGAGGCCCAAGAGGTGGCCCATCTCGTGCTGGAGCACGGTGAGCAGGTCCACGCGGCCATCAGCCGGGCCGCCGGGGACAGCCCGCAACGTCGAGCCGGAAGGACCGGGGAGGAAGGCATCGTCGCTGAAGGGTTCGGGGTCGAGGAACCAACCCCATCCCGACGCCGAGGCATCGAGCGTGATCGTGCTGCCCGACGTGAAGGCCAACCGCCCCCCGCCCAACTCGGCCACCGCCAACTCTGCACCCCGGAGCAGGGCCAGGCCTTCCGAATCGAGGCCTACGGCCGCCCAGCGGGCCACGGCAACGTCGAAGAGCGGGGCCACCACCTCGACGGAGTACAAGGCGAGGGCGTCGTCGGCCCCGGGGCCGGGCTCCCCGGCCAGGGTCTGCGGCGACCCGATGGCGAAATTGGCGATGCTGGTCTTCTCTTCAGGCGTCAAGTGGGCCAGCCCCTCGGGGGGAAGCGTCGCCAGCTTGTGGGCCTCCGCCGCGGCGGCCGTCTGGCTCGATGCCTGCACGGCGAAGGTCATGATCCGCACTGCTTCGCCATTTCCGGGCACGGTGAGGGAGAAGGTCCACTCGAAGCGATTTCCTTGGACCTTCGCGGAGACCGGCTGCAAGCCTCCGTCGCCCCAGACGACATGGGCCAGATGGGCGGGCTCGGGGCCGGCGTCGGTGCCGAACCAGTGGTCGACCGTCGAGAACGCGGTATCGCCGCTCGAGGAGTCGTAGATGAGGATGAGCGCCCCGAGCTCTCCGGAGATCTTGACCTGCCGGGTGACGTCGGAAGGGGTCGGGTTGGTGAAGGTGTCGATGATGCGGGCGAAATTGCCGCCGTCCTCCGGAACGTAGACCTCCCGCTGGACGGCGGTGTTGTCCCAAACTCCCTGGGTTGGGAAGACGATGGTGCGACCCTCGTCGGCCAGCGTGTACCCGCTGCCGTTGAGTTGGTAGTCTTTGCCGTCGACCGTCAGCCGGTAGGCCGTCTGATCGGCGACGCCGAGCGGATACTCGAGGCCGGCCGTCTGGGGATCGAAGGGGTAGAGGGAGCCGTCGCCATCGTAGAGGGAAAGGTCGACGTTGAAGACGCCGTGGAACTCGTCCTCCGGCAGCATGGCGTTGCCGTCGAGGTCGAGAATGCCGGGTTTGATGGTGACCGGGTAGGGTCCCATCGCCGTCTGGGGAGTAAAGTGGATGGTGACCGTGGCCCCGTCCACGACGACGTTTTCCACGGAGATCGGCTCCCCGGAGGCGTCGAGGATCTCCACGCGGCCGGCAAAACTCTCCTCCCTCACCGGTTTGGAGAAGAGGACCTCGAAGCGGTCGACGACGGGCCCCGCCCGGGCCGGCGTGCGCTGCGCGAGGACATAGGGGCTGGTCTCGCCGACGGAGAAGGCGAAGACCGCGTAGGGACCGGTGCCGCCGGCCGCTTCGAGCCGGTTGCCTGCCGGATCGGCGACGTCGTCGCGGAAGACGTGGAGCTGCCAGTTGCCTGCGGTGAGCTCGTCGGTGCCGAGCCGGATGAGGTCGTCGCCCTCGAAATGATATGTCGGGTAGATCGTGGCCGTGCCATCCGCCGAGACGATGCGGAAGGTCTGGTTTGGGGCGATGCCCCCCGGATTGAGCAGCGGTTCGCTGAAGTGAACGAGGATCTCCTGGGGGACTTCCTGCACGAAGGAGTCCGGCTCGACGGCGGTGACCTTGGGTGGGGTGCGATCGAGCGTAAAGCTCACCGTGGCGAGCGATTCGGCATCCTCCTGGTCGCGGGCCCGGACGTACACGGTGTAGTCGCCATCGGCGAGAGGGCCGTTGAACTGGGTGTCGAGGAAGAAGGGGGTGACGGTGAAGCTCCCCGTCGCGGCGGGGAGCTCCGCCCACGGGCCGTCGGGACCGAGAGCCACCTCGAGCGACTGCAGGGGCCGCCCGCTGGTGACCTGCCCCGCGATCGTCGGATCGAAAGTCAGCCCGTCGTCGTTCGTTCCCTCGTAGGCGGTATCGTTGGCCAGGCCGGCCGTGACCACGGGGGCGGGGGGCCGCCAGGCCTCGGGGAAGGTTTCGGGGTAGATGATGTCGTTGGTCGGTTGGCTGCGCCCGAAGTTCCTCACGACGCCGAGCAGGTCGGGGACGCCCACGAATTCGTCGCCGTCGAAATCGGCCCAGCGGTGCTCGGGGGGGCTTTCCGCAGTGATTGTCTCGCCGAAGGCCCGCACCACGCCGAGCAACTCCGGGACACCCACCTGCGGCTGGGCGCTGAAATGGTGGTAAATCACCGCCCAGAGCTCGGTCGGCGGCATGGCGGCCACCTGGTGGCTGCCGGAGCCGTTGGCGAGCGACATGGTGGTGTGCGTCAGGCCCAGCCCGAGCGAATAGGGGCCGGCGAAGATGTGATCCGGGTGGAACACCAGGGGGGTGGAGTCCGTTTCCGGATCGGGCACGAACTTGACGCGGGCCAGCAGGGCATACCGGTCGTCGCCGATGCCGCTCTCCGTGGCCGTGGCGGCGATGCCCGTGACCCGACCGGCATCGTCGAACTCGTACTGGCCATCCCGGTTGAAGCCGGCACCAAACTCCACGTCGGTGGCCGTGAAGTGCTGAGCGTGGTAATTCACTTGCACCGCCGCCGAGTCGACGCCTACGGTACTGCTCTGCGCGGTGCTCACCCATATCTCGGCGTAGAAGGTCGTCCAGCCGTCGATCCAGGCCGGGTTCTCCGGCAAGGTGGCGCGTTCGCCGACCTCGCTGAGATCGGCCGTCGGCGCCGTGCTGAGCGTGAGGTTGAAGACGCCGACGGCGAGCAGCGCGCGCCCCTCGAGCGGCTCGAGAGAGAGCCGGCGCGAGCGGGCGCCGCGGGGCTGGCGATTCGGCGGCCTACGGGTTCGTCTGCCGCGCAGCCATTGGGACAGGACCATTCGCTTGCTTCTCCGTTTCCGCGGCGCAGACACAACCGCCCCGGCCGGCCGAGGCCGTCGTGCGAAGGCATGCGCGACTCACCGAGGAGGAGTGCTCGAGCCGCGCACCCTCGAAGAAACCCAATGCTTTTCTGTTCCTGAATCTGCGGGCGTCCGGCCCGCTCAGTCCGTCAGCTTCGTTACTATGTCGTTCCCGGCTGCGAGCCGCGGGAGCCGAGCCGTCACGAACCGAGCAG
>SKOZ01000005.1 GCA_007119795.1 Planctomycetales bacterium
GCGAGGTCCGCAAGCGCCGCCACCAGCGGTGTGTCGCGGAAGTCGGCGGTGACGGTCTCCTTCAGCGCGGCGCGGAGTGCAGCGTGCTGGGGCGGGTCGAGGATGAACGTACGGCGGCCGTGCTCTTTGAGCGCCTCGAGCAGACCGGCCACCTCGTGGTGCACCGGGCGACTGTGGAGCACGAAGAGCACGTCGCCCAAAAGCTGAACCGAACCGAGATCCTCCGTGCCCCCGCCACGATCGAGCGCGACGTCGGAAATCGCCTCGAGCAGGTCACCGGGGGCGAAGCCGGCATCGAACAGCTCGCCGACTACGTACGATTCCGTAACCAGGCGACTCTCCACAGTCGCCGTGGTGGTCACGTGGAGCACGTCGTCCTCCATGTACCAGCCCAGGCCCAGCACGCGCAGGCGGTTGAGTAGCAGGTACAAGGGGACGTCTTCCAGGACATCGTGCACCGGGTCGCTCGAGAGGATGCCCTCCCCTGCCAGGGCGCCCTGGTCGAAGAGGACCGCCAGTCCCCGCTCCTCGCGGAGCCACTGGGCGATCTCGCCGAGCGAGGAATCGGAGAAGTCGGCGGTGACCCGGGCGGCCAGCGCCTCGGGCATGAAGGTCGCCGGGTCGATGGTCTCCGGCTGGTCGGGTATCTCGATCTGCTCGCGCGGCGCGTCCGCCGCAGCCGGGGGCTCACCTTGCGCCCGGCCCAGGGTAGGTTGGAAAACTCCGCCTGCCACGACCGTCAAGGCGAAAACGACCCCTGCTGCCACCCGGAACGTCTCGTTGGGGAATGCCTGCCAACGCATCGCACACCTCCTGCCACCGAAAAAAGAACCGGAAACGCTGGAAACGCCGAACCGATCCCGACACCCCTCGATTGTAGAATGGGAGCCGATCCACCCACAACCCAAGGCTCCGGGATCCCCGTGAACGGTTACCGGTCGGGGATCTCAGGATGCCAGCTTCTGCATCAGCCAAGCCATGTTGCGAGCCAATTGGTGAACCGTCTTCATGCCCTCCTCGTCGCCGGTGACCTCGCCGGGTTTCAGGCCGAAGGCCACATTCCAGTAGGTCGAGCCGGGAACGATCATCTCGTTGATGAGGAAGAAGTAGTTGAGCTGCGCGAAGGTGAAGTTCTGTCCCGCGCGGCGGGCAACGGCGATCGCCGCGCCCACCTTGCGGCGGAGGAAGTTTTCCTGCATGCGGGCCACGAAACCGATGCGGTCGAGCAAGGCCATGGTCTGCGGAGTGGCGGAGCCGAAGTAGACCGGGGAGCCGACGAGCACCCCGTCGGCCGCCACGAATCGCTCGATCATCCCTTCGAAGGCCGGATCGTGCTGGCGACAACGGAGCTCGTCGCCCTCGGCGCAGCCCATACAGGCCATGCAGGGCTTGACGGGCCGCTCGGCCAGGGAGAGGAAGTCGGTCTCGCACCCCTCCCCGGTGAGGATGTCGAGGGCCTGGCGGACGAGGATGTCGGTATTGCCACCCACGCGGGGACTGCCGGAAATACCCAAGACGCGCATCGATGGACCTCCTTGGTAGCGGCCTGGTAGCAGCGGTCGCAAAGCGGTGACCCTCTATCATGCCGGCAGCAGTGCGGGATGGGAACCCCCGGCGCCCGGTTGGCTCCCGGCGGCACTCGCCGTATACTACGGGCTCACTATCGGCTGCTTTTCAGCGCCCCCGGCAGCGGCGGCCGCCTGGGGTGTTTCCTTGCCGCTTATTCGAAAGAGAGGCCCGCGATGGCCAAAGCCAGCGCCCGCCACATCCTGGTTCGTACGGAAGAGGCCTGCCGGGAGCTCAAGGAGCAGATCGAGAGCGGGGCCGACTTCGCCACCCTCGCCCGCCAGCGCTCCGAATGTCCCTCTGGAAAGCAGGGCGGCGAGCTGGGCGAGTTTTCGCCCGGGCAAATGGTCCCCGAGTTCGACCAGGTGGTCTTCCACGAAAAGGTGGGCGAGGTCCACGGTCCGGTCCGCACCCAGTTTGGATACCACCTCATCGAGATCACCGATCGCACGGCCTAACCGCCGAACCAGCGGCTGAACCAGCCGCGCCGACTGCGCGAGATGCGGTAGAGGACCTGATCGGAGAACTCGGAGGCCGACTCGTCCTCTTCCGCGGGCACGGTGTGGGTTGTGGGAGGAGGCACTGGCAGGGGGACCTCGCCGGCCGGGTCGTGCTCGGCGCGGCGGTCGACCGTCTCCCACGCGTGCTCCTCGGCAGCGACGGCACGTTCGGACGGCACGTGGCGGGGGCGCGGCGCCGCCTTCCCTTCGGGTCCCGAGTTGCGGGCCCCGTCGCGCTCGGCGGTCAACTCCTCGCGGAGCCGCTGCAGCTCCTGGCGGAGCTGCTGGAGATCCTCGCGATACTCGGCGAGCTCCGCGCGCTGGCGGCGGATCGCCTCGCGATCCTGCTCCAAAGCCTTCCGGTCGCATTCCAGGTGGTGGCGGTCGCGTTCCAGGGCGGCGCGGTTCTCGGCCAAGAGTTCGGCCCGCCGCTCGGCCAGGCCTTCGTCGAGGGCCGCCTGCCCCGATTCCGATCCGTCGGTCTGCAGTTCCAGCATCCGCCGCTCTTCGGCCAGGTCGCCTCGCTCCTCCTCGAGCCGCGCACGCTCTGCTTCGAGACGTTCGCGGCTTTCCTGGCAGGCCGACTGCTCGCCGTCGAGCTCCGCCCGGCGGGCCCGGCAGTCCGCCTCTTGTCGTTCGACGGCCGACTGGCGGGCCGTGAGCGCTTCCTCCCTCTTGGCGGCGGCCTTTTCGAACTCCCGCCGCGCCAGCACCACGGCCTCTCGCTCCGCGGCCAGAGCCGTCTCGGCCTCCTCGAGGGACCGGCGGCGGCGTTCCAGCTCGGCGAGCTCGCTTCGCCCGGTCGCTTCTGCGGCCTCCCATTCCTGCTGGCGGCGGTCCAAGGCCTCCTGCGTCTCGGCGAGGCGGGCGCGGGCTTCGCCCAACGCGCGGCGTTCGGCGTCGAGTTGCTCCCGTTCGATTCGCAGGGACTCTTCCGTCTCGCGGAGGGTCGCTTCCCTGGCCCTCTCGAACTCGGCCTCGGCGGAGCGCAGCGACTCCTCCGCGGCCGACAGCGTGGCCTCCCGTTCCGCCAATTCGGTGGCCAGCCGGTCCAGCTCGCCGCGGTCGGCCTCGAGCCTGCTGCGGAGCGCGTCGAGCGCTTCGCGCTCCGTCTCCTGGCGGCGGCAGGCCTCCTCGCCCCGGGCGCGCTGGGCTTGCAGCTCCTCCTCGAGGCGTTCCGCCTCGCCCGCATTCTGCGCGGCCAAGGCCGACTGCTCGGCGAAGGCGGCCTCGCGGGCGGCCTGCTGCTCCCGCCAGGCAGCGCGGCTCCGCTCGAACTGGTGCCGCTCTTCGTCGAGCGCGGCTTCGCGCGTCCGCATGTCCTCGAGCATCTGCTGCCAGGCCGCCTCGAGCGCTTCGGGGGTCGAGTCGGCCGGAGCGGGGAACTCGACCTGGCGGCGGGGCTCCTTGCGGGGCACGTCGTGGTGCGGCGGGCGGACCGCGCCCCGCGCAGCCGAACCGCCGGACTCAGGGCGCGCGGCTCCCGCTCGCGTCTTGTCGCGCATCGCCTCGTCTTCCTCCCCGGCCGGCGGCGCCGCGCCGGGGTGATCGCTCGTCTCCGTCGCTTCCCAGGGCGGGGCCCCCACAATCGCCGCTCCCCCCCCCGCTTCCTCGACCGGCGGCTCCGCGGCCGAAGCTCCGTCCGCTTCTCCGGCAGGCGCGGCGGCGATTGCAGCCGGCGACCTGGCCTGAATGAATCCCACCAGCGACAACTCGACCGCGTTGCCCAGCCGCACGGCGTCGCCCGAGGAGAGGCGAACGAGTTCCACCATCTCCTCACCGTACCAGACGCCGTTGCGGCTGCACAAGTCGACCACCCACAGAGCAGCACCGTCCCAGTAGAGCGCTGCGTGGCACCCGGAGACGAGGTGACTGGTCACGCGGAGCGTGCTCGGCTCGTTGCGTCCCAGCAGCGTCAAGCGGCGATTGAGCTGCACGCGGCCGAGCTCCGTGCCTTGGTGGCCGATGGACAAGACGGGCGAGGCGCGCCCCACCGTTCCAGGCAACTCCCAATCGGGACGGTCGTCATCGGCGGCGCGGCCCCCCTTGGCCAGCGGCGCGTCGGCCTCGACGAGGAGGCGGTACGGGCCCACGGGGAAGGAATCGCCGGCCGGAAGCCAACCGCGAACGTGTCCGCCGGCCGCGCCGGGCGGAGCCAGGTTGACGGCGAAGACTCCCTGGTCGGTCGCATGGACGTAGAGTGCCCGCGCCGGCACGCCGGGACCGGCGAGCACCACGTCGGAGGTGCGGTGGGCTCCGATCCGCGCATAGGGCTTGTCGATCGCTATGGACCGATCGCCGTCCGGCCCCTGGACCGAAACTCGCAGCTTCCGGGAACACCAGAAAGTGGACGAATGGGTCACGACGCCTCCGCGGGGAATTCGTTCGATCGGGCACGGCGTCTGTGGCCGCCGCCGCAGGTCCGGCCGCGGGGCGCAGGCCCGAGGCGGCAGCCCCAACCAAGCCGCGCCGCATTCCCTTCCGGCGTACGACAGTGCCTCAAGCGGGCAATTCCATCTTTCGGTCAAGTATAATGTACGCTGTGCTGCGTGCGAAGCGTTTCACGGCACCCCCCCCGGAGTACCAGGCACGGCCGAGGGCGATTCCTGCCAGCAGCACGCGCAGAACCGCAGGGTCGGGATCGCCTCGCGCGGCCTTCCCAAGGCCCTTCCTGCACCTCGATCAAACCCCTAGGCTGCCCCACCCGGGGGGGCTGGGTGGATGCGCCCTTCCGCCGCGCGGCTCGCCAGCCGCCCGGTGGGAACGGGGCGTGGTCACCTGCCCTGCGATAGGGCACCCCCTACGATCCGACAAGCACGGCGTAGATGGGCGTGATCACGCGCGTATAAATCAGGATGCTGGCGCCGATCACCGACATGGTGAGGGCAACGACGAGAACGGCGTTGAACAGCCATCGCGTCCAACCCTTGCCTACCGCATCGCCCAGGTAGCTCCGCTTGTTGTTCATGACGATGAAGCAGAGGTAGGCGATCGGCAGCATCGTGAATGCTACGGCCGAGGCCACGATGGGTCCCCACATGGGCATGGGCAACACCACGCCCAGCATACCGATCGCGGGGACGAGGGTGAACAGCCGGTATCGCCAGACGGAGTACTCCAGCTTGAACATCTCACAGAAGGTGAATCCGCAGACGACCATGTGCGTGCTGATCGCCCCACAGACCATACCCAAAAAGCCGAGATTGAATACGATCCGCCCCCCATTCTCCGCCAGCCATTGGGGAAGGAACTCGAAGTCGAATAAGCCGCGGAGGGCGCGCGAGGCGTCGAGCGGTGCCATCCTCGTGGGATCCTCCACAACACCCGTTCCATGAACCGTGCTCGCCATGGCGATGATCACCAGGGAGGTAACGATCACGAAAGGGAGGAACATGGAGCTGAAGAGGTCGTAGCGGGAAAGGCCCTTGTGGTACTTTCCCCATCCCTTGGCGAGCATCGAGTAGCCGTAGAGGAAGGTCATGTTGATACCCACCGAGGCGCCCAGCGCGCCCAGGATCACCATGACCGCGTGGGGATCGTAGCTGCCGTCCTCGATGCGGGGAATCTGGAAGGCGACGTAGCCACGGAAGATCTCCCCCCAATCGATGTTGCCCTGGAAGGTATTGATCACGAACACGAGCAGGAAGGAGATGATCACCAGCCGGATCACCCAGCGTATGAACCCCTCGTAGAGCTTGATCCCCGCCGTGCGGCTGCCGTAGTTCCAGGTGGTGAAGATGTTGATGCCCAAGATCGTAAAGCCGATGCCGAATCGGACGAGGTACTCGCCGACCCGGGATTCGGCGGGAACCCCGAGTGCGTTGGCCGTGTCCCAGGTAACCCCCGCCGCCAGGGTGTACTGGGGGAAGTGCCAGATCACCGAGGCGAGCACCGTCCCCAACGCCCAGAGGAACGCGAGGAGGGGCGAGATTTCCCGGGCAAAGGAGCTGTAGGGCCGCTCCCCGGAGGAGAGGACCACGTTGCCGAGGGCGGCGAGCATCATGATCCCCAGGAACATGGCCACCGGCTGCACCCAGAGGAGCTGGTAGCCGTAGGCCGCCCCCGCGACCACCGAGGCCACCGCGCTGCCGGCCCCGAGCGTCATGGCACTCTGCAGCCAGGCCGGGCCGGTGAGCTTGGCGTAGCCGCGGATCCGCTGGAAGAAGGGTTGGGCATTGATCTCCCGAAGGGCGGCCTCTTCGCGGGCCAGCCTCTCCGGGTCCCATTTGGCGGTCATGGGCAGCCCCTTCTCGGCATCGGCCGCCACGGGGGCCCCCAACTCGGCGTCGGGCGGAAGGTTCACGGAAGGATCGATCGGTTGCTCCGGCATCGGAACGCCTCCTGTTACGTCGGTTGATTCGGGTGCGGGCATCCGGTGCCGCCGCCGTTGCCGCTCGCAGGCAAGGCACGTGCCCTCCGTCGGCGCCTCTCCCCCCCGGCGCTCCCTCAGACCTCGTCGAGAGCGCGAGTTGGCCCAATTATCCACAGAACCCCAGGCCGTGCAAGCTGCCGAGCATTACCGGCGGCAGCGGACCAGCGACTGGATGGCCAGGGCCGTACCATACTGCTGGTGGTAGTCGTAGAAGGGGAAGTCCCACCAGGAGCCGTCGCGCTCCTGAAGCCGCAAGAGGATCCGCGCCATATGGTCCTGGTAGAAGGGACGCTGGTCCTCGGGAAGCTGCTCCATGCAGAGCGCCGCGTAATAGTGGCCGTAGTAAAAGAAGTATCCGGCGATCTGGAACCAGGTCTCGTGGGGAATGGGCCGCTTGCGGCCGATGTCCAGCCAGAGATTGCGAGCGAAGAGGCGATCGAGCCACGCCGAGAGGATTTCGTCGCTGATCGCTTCGTCGCCCCAGAGCCGCAGCGCCAGGTTGCACACCTGGGAGCGCCCCAGGCTACCCGCCGGACGGTTGATGAGCGAAGCGGGGTGGGTGCGGAAGTTGGCGCTGTACTGGTAGCCGAAGTCGGGGTTCCGCTGGCGGATGATGGAGTCCACGCCGCGGCGGACCAGCCGTTCGGGGATCTCGATGCCGATCTCCTCGGCCTCCTTGAAAGCCACGAGGACGGTGGCCGTCACGAAACTCACCGTCGGCCCCCCCGGCTGTTGGGTCCCGAATCGGAAGTCGTAGTAGTTCCAGCCGCCGTCGACGCATTCGTAGCGGGCGAGCATGTCGAGCTGCTGGTAGAGGGCCGCTTCGATCGTCGCTCGCCTCTCGGCGTCGCCGGTGCGGCCATGCATGCGAACCAGGGCCTGGATGGCGTAGGCATGGGCCCAGTTGTTGTAGATCGTATCCGAGGTGGCGCGGCGGACGGCGGGCAAGTGCTCCAGCAACCACGTCTCGGCACGCTCCAGCGCCGAAGCCGCTTCCGGACGCGGGTCGCCCGACTCGATGAGCGCCGAGACGCACAGGGCCGTCACCGCGGCCCGGAAGGCCTGGTGGGCGCCGGGGACGGGGGCGTAGATGTTCAGCCCCTTCGTGTTCCGCGGCGAGCCGAAGGAGCCGTCGGCGTTCTGCCGCTCGAGGAGAAAATCGACCCCGCGGCGGATCGATGTCTCGAGCGCCGCAGCGGGCACCGGCTCAGCCGGCCCGGGCCGGGGAGCCTCGGTGGCCAGCGGCGGCGGCTCGGGAGGTGCGGGAGCCTCGGCGGCGAGTCGGGGCGATAGCCAGAAAACGGCAGCGACCGCAAGCGGCAGGACGGGCTTCATGGCGGAATGTCGACCTCGGTTTCTCGATCACTCGGTTCGGCTCCCCAACTCCCGCCCGGGAACGGGCCAACAGCATCGTTGCCGCGGGGGGAGCTTTGCCAATCCCGCCGACCGGGGCGGAGCTGGAAAGGGGTCGGCGGTGCCGGGGGGAGGGCGATCATCGGATCGTCTACGAATCGTCGTCTTCGTCCTCTGGATACTCCTCGAGCACCTGGTCGCCTTCGTCGAGACCTTCGAGGATCTCCACGCGCTCCTCGGTGCGGCGGCCGACCTCGACCTCGCGCTTGGACCGCTCGCCCTCTTCATCGACCAGGTAGACGAAGTGCCTCGTATCGTCCTCGGGATCGGTGCCCAAGGCGCTCGGCGGCACACAGAGGGCGTCCTTCTTGTCGTAGGTGGTCAGCGTCACCGAGCCACCCATGCCGGGGACGATGGCGTCGGCCTCCGAGGGGGCTCCCTCACATGCCAGGGTGAGCACGGCCTCGTAGGTCCCGCGCGCCGTGGGGAAGGCGTCGTTCTCGCTGACGATCCCCTCGAGCCTCAGGTCGGGGAAGGCGGTCGGCTGCACCCGCCCCTTCAGGCCCGTCCCCATCTGGTGGATCTCCCGCTCGGGAACCGTCACCCGCATCCGCAGCGGACGGAGCTGCACGATGGTCATCATCACCTCGTTCGCGGAGACCGTGCCTCCGCGGCGGAGCTTCGGCGTCACGGTCGCGCCCGTCGCCCAGCGGCCATCGCGGTACTCGCCGTAATAGACCACCCCATCGGCCGGGGCCGTGACGGTGAGCATCTGCCGGTCGGCCTCCAAGAGCTCCAGGCGCTCCCGGTTCCGCTCGGCCTGGATCCGTTGCTTCTCCAGATCGATCCGCTGCCGCTCCAGCGTCATGGGAATCGTTTCCTCGGACAACTCCACCGCGAGCTCCTGCCGACGGAAGGAGTCTTCCATGAGCTCCTCATCACGCGGCAGCGAGAGCCGCACGGTGGCGTCGTGATTGGCCTTGGCCCGCTCATACGCAAACTCGGCCGCCTCTACGGAATTCCGGGCCCGGGTGAGCACGATCTCCTCGGTCTCCTCGGTGAGCTCATCAGCCCCGTACATACGCTCCAACTGGCGGAGCTCCTCCCGCTGGTATTCGAGCGACTGCTCTGCGCTGCGGAGAAAACGCTCGGCGGTGCGGCGGGCCAAGGGGGCATCCACCTCGACAAACTGCTCGCGATCCTCCTCGAGCATCCGCCGCCGCTGCTCGACCCGCTCCAGTGCCCACTCGGTGGTGGTCTCCAGCGACTTCAGGTCCAGTTCCGCCTCCTTCATGGCCAACTCGCCGAGATGGAGGTCGCGGCGGAGGTCGGTGATCGACCGGTCGAGCCGCTTCAAGTCGAACGTCACCAGGGAATCGCCGCGGCGGACGCGGGTGCCGTGAGGCACGGCCGAAAGGACGTTCAACCCCGTGAAGGCCTCCGGAGCCACCGAGATCTCCGTCATGTTCTCGGCCTCGAAGGTGCCGTCGAGCTTCAGCTCGATGCGAACCCGCTCCCGCGCTACGGTGTGCGTGGCGGGCTCTTCCTCCTCCTTTTCCTCCTCCTCTTCCTTGGCTTCCTTCTCCTCTTCCTTCTCCTCTTCTTTCTCCTCTTCCATTTCTTCCCCGCCGGCCTCCTTCGGCTCGCCGTTCGAGTCGGCTACCTCCGACTCCTCGCTCGGGTCGCCTTCTTCGGACTGCGGCGAGTCCTCGGCCTCCTCGTCGGCGTCGGCGTTGCCCGCAGCACCATCCGCGACGGCACAGGGATCGTCGATCGGGTCAGCATATCCCTGGGCTGTGCCGAGAAAGACCACCGTACCCAAGACCAACGGGACGGTGAGCCATGGGAGGTATTTCATCGAGGCACCTCTTTCTTGGGGGGTCTTCGAAACGGACTGCACGGCCAGCCGGACTCGATTCAGCCCGCATAATCGCTTCATTTTCGCCAGCCGGACTTCACCTTGCAAGCGCCGCAGCCCCGCCGACCAGGGCATTCTCCGCCCCTCCCCAGCCGCCAGGTGGCGCCCTCGCGAGCTGGCGAACTAGCCGCAGGAGGGTTCCGCTCGCCGTCATTCGCACGTTGCGCGCGCGATCGGAGCGTTCGGCGAGACGCCCGCAATGCCACCGACCGCACAGCCCGCGCGCAAATCGGCGAGCTCGCTCGAGAGGGCCGGCCTCGCATTACGAGTCTACGTTGTGCGAACCGCAATGGGTCAACGACACGGGCCGTTGGTATCGGGCCACGGTTCGGCACGGCCCAACCCCCCCCTCTGAAGCCCAGAAACCCTACCACCCAGCGAGGCCCCCAGATGGGTGCCTTCGCGCACTGCGTAGGCGAGTAACCCCCGCATCAGGGACGGCATCACCTTGCCGGCACACCGGGCCGTTCTTTGACGGCTCGGCGTGGACCCGGACGAGCCGAAACCTGTCGGCCTCTCGGTACCATCAGAGGGCATCCTGGCCTACCTCACCGGTGCGGATGCGGACGGTCTCGGCCAGGTCGGTGACGAAGATTTTCCCGTCGCCCACCTGCCCCGTCCGGGCCGCGCGCACGATGGTCCCCAGGGTCGCCTGCAGGTCCTCGGCCGCCACCACGACTTCGATTTTGACCTTGGGAACGAAGTCGACGGTATACTCCGTTCCGCGGTACATCTCGGTATGCCCTTTCTGGCGGCCGAAGCCGCGGACCTCGGTGACCGTCATCCCCCGGATTCCCAGTTCGGACAGGGCGTTCTTGACCTCTTCGAGCTTGAAGTGGCGGATGATCGCCTCGATCTTCTTCATCAGCGGTCTCCAAGGGGAGGGGCGTTTCCGAATCTCGAGAGAGCGGCGTCGAAGAGGGCGAGCACGTTCTCGGGGGGAACGCCCGCCTGGATATTATGGACGGGGGCCAGGACGTAACCGCCCCCCGCCGCCAGGATGCCGACGTGCTCCTCCACCTCTTCAGCGACCTCGGCGGGGGTGCCGAAGGGGAGCGTCCTCTGGCAGTCGCAGGCGGCGCCCCAGAAGACGAGGCGGTCGCCGAATTCGGCCTTCAGGCGCCGCGGGTCCATCCCCTTGGCCGTCGTCTGTACGGGGTTGAGGATGTCGACGCCCATTTCGATCAACGCGGGGATCAGCGGATAGACGGCGCCGTCGTTGTGCATGAAGACCTTCATGCGCGTGTGTTCGTGGATCCAGTCGAGGCCGCGGCGATAGTGGGGCATGATCCGCTCGCGGAACATCGGCGGAGAAAGGAACGGCGCCTCCTGGGTGCCCAGGTCGTCGTTGAACTGGAGGATGTCCACGCCGTCGCCCACGGCGGCGGCGAAGCGGCGGAGGTTCTCCAGCCAAGCCTCGCTGATCCTCCCCAGCAGGGCGGCGACGTAGTCCGGCTCGCTGGCCAGGGTGATCATCCAGGCGGTGAAGTCGCCGGTCCCCAGTCCGAAGAAGAGCTCGTAGGGAGGACTCACCTGGGCGATTACGGCGAAGTCGGTATTCTGGCGGTAGGCCTCGGCCTGGGCGCGGAAGTGGTCGCACTCCTCGCCGGTCAGCAAGGGAAGGTCGAGGGTCTCGGGATCGGCATGGGCGGCGCCGGGATAGGTGTCGAGACGGTCGAAGTAGAAACCGTCTTTGGGCATGCGGGCCATGGGGCGGCCGTCGCCGTGGCGGAGGAGCAGATCGCCGTTGGGCTCGGCCTCGGGGGCGAAGTCGCCGGGCACGAGGACGGGGGTACCGTCGAAGAGGGTCCAGGGCTTCCAGCGCTCGTTGCGGATGTCGAAGGCTACGCTGGGCCGGGTCAGCCCGACGACGTCGACGCCGAAGCGCTCCAGGACGGGCCGTTCCACCTCGGCGAGCATCTGGTAGAGGTCGAAGACGCGGGTGGGGGTGGCCAGACCGAGGCGCGCCTTGAGCCGGTGGTACGTCGAGGCAGCGATCCCGGAGACCCGCGTGGCGCCCAGGTCGATGGGCACACGGTCCGAGGGGCGGTGTTCGAGGGCCGCCCGCACGCGCTCGCGGGAGTTCATTCGCCGAGCCTCCTGCACAGGGCGCGGACGAACTCGGGGGTCGTGCCGCAGCAGCCGCCGAGGAAGCCGGCGCCCGCCGCGACCAGTTCCGGCGCCGCCGCCGCGAAGTCCTCCGGGGTCTGGCGGTATTCGATGCCGTCCTCGACGATCACGGGCATCCCCGCGTTCGCCTTGATCCAGACGGGCCGTCCCGAGGCGGCGTGGAGCCGCTGGCAGATGGGGAGGAAACCCGCGATCCCCTGCCCGCAGTTGGCCCCCACGATATCGGCTCCGGCGTCCAACAGCACTGCAGCGCCCTGCTCGGGAGTGGTTCCCATCATCGTGTGGCAGCCGTCCTTCCCGGAATCGAAGGTCATGCATCCGACGACCGGCAGCCCCGTGGCGCGGCCGGCAGCCACGGCGAGGCGGGCCTCGGCCGGATCGGCCATGGTCTCCACGACGAGGGCGTCGGCTCCCGCGTCGGCCAGCGCCGCGGCCTGCTCGGCGAATGCGGCGTAGAGCGCCCCCTCGCCGACCTGGCCGCTCATCATCATCAACCCGCTGGGGCCCATGGTGGCGAATACCCATACTTGGCGTCCGTCCGGGGCCGCGGCGGCTGCCTGCCGGGAAAGGACCACACCCGCCCTGTTGACGGCGGCGACCTCTTCGGCCAGGCCGTGGCGAGCGAGAACGAAGCGGTTGGCACCAAAGGTATTCGTGAGGATGATCCGGCTCCCCGCCGCCACATACGCGCAGGCGACCGCTTCGACGCATTCCGGCCGCCCCAGATTCCAGGCATCGGGGCACTCGCCGGGCTCGAGGCCGCGTTGCTGCAACTGCGTTCCCCAAGCACCGTCGGTCACCACCGGCCCGCCGGCGGTCAGGTGGGCGATCAGTTCATGCATAGTGAGGCATCTCTCGCTGGCGGGGCAGAGAGGCGGTGAGGAGCGGGTTCCGGGGGGGAGACGCGCCGGCGCGCGTACGCCGGCGCGCAGCTTCGGGTGCCATTGTAGACGCCGCCCGAGCGGTGAGAAAGCCTGCCACGATGAGGCTATTGCCAGAGGTGGCCCAGGAAGGTCATCTCCATGAGCGCCACGTACCTGCGGAGCGGCGTCTGGGGAACGCCGAGGGTGCGTGCTATGTCGGCGAGGTTGAACGATCCGCTCGTGCGGGCGGCTAAGAGGAGCAGCATCCGCGGCAAGTCGGCCGACCGCTCGATGTTGGCCAAGTCACGAACATCCCTTTGGAGGAGCGTCGTGACACAGGAGTCGAACCAGGCGCGGCGTCGATGGCGATCGAAGCGGGCGTGTGCCTCCGGGAAGCCCCCGGCGACCATGCGCTCGGCGAGTTCCATCTCCTCGATGATTTCCAGCCACAGCGCGGACTGTTTCCATGGCCGGGACCGCCCCCCCGCCGGTCAAAGCGCCGCCCGCTGGGGGCGGAGGGCGGGATTGGTGAGCGTGATGTGCTGGAGCAGGCGCTGCCAGTTCTGCGGCGACCCCGGGGTGAGGCGGCCCAGGACGCAACGCGCGTCGCTTCCGCTGACGGCTGGGAGGTTGGCCGGCTCCCGGTCCACATGCAGGAGCGCCAGAACGGCAGCCGAAGCGGCATCGAGGGCGTCGCTGGGGACGCCCGCCTCCGCCGAGCGGACCATGGGGATGTCGCCCAGCCCGGCGGCGATCTCCCGCAGCAACATGCCATTGTGCTGGCCACCTCCGGCGAGAACCACCTCGTCGATCCGCGCCTCGGGGAGAAAGGTTCGCCGAACGGCTCGCGTCACCGCCTCGGCGACGAGGTGCGTCGCCGTACAGAGCAGGTCGCGGACCGACCAGTCGTGGGCCAGGGCAAGCTGGAAGGCCCCGGTCAGGAACCGCTCCGGCGGCAGGCCGCGAGGACTCCACCGGGGCAGCGGGCGATCGAAATAGGGGTCGGCCAGCCACTGCTCGAGCAGGGGGACGATCTTGTGCCCCTGGACGGCCAGCCGGCCACCGGGGTCGAAGGCCTTCTCGCCCCGGGTGAGCCGTTGCGCCAAGATATCCAAGAGCCGAGTTCCGGGCCCGACGTCGAAGGCGAGGATCTCCGCCGTGGCCGAGCGATGTCGCGCGGCGGGGAGGTAGCTCAGCCGCGTCGTGTTTCCGAGGTGCAGCAGGAGGCGGTTGCGGAGCGGCTCGTGGAGCAGGATCCACTCGGAAAGGGCGGTGATCGGCCCACCCAGGCCACCGAGGGCGAGGTCGCGGGCGGGGAAAGCGTCGACGACGTTCAAACCGCTGGCCTCCGCCAGGAACGCCCCGTCGCACAGCCCCAGGTAGGTCACCGGAAGGTGGTTCCCCCCGCTCCAGAGTCCGGGGTCGTGAACGCCCGCACAGAGGATGCGATTTCGGGCCACGCGGGCCTGGTCGGTCACGTGCTCGATGAGACCGACCTGAACCTCGGCCAGGTGCCGTCGCAGGCGGCCGATCGTCCCCGGCGAGGGATGATCGGTCGCCGGGGACGAGATCAACTGCCGGTAGAGGGCCGCAACGGAGCCGGGGATCTCGCAGCGACCGATGGCCACGACCTCCGGGGGCGATCCCGCCTGTCCGGGAGAGTCCGCCACGAGGGCGGCGTCCACACGGTCGCAGCTCGAAGCCACCGCGAGACCGAGACTCCACCGCGGCCCCGTGCCGGGCGAAAAACCGGCCATACGCGCCGTCATCGAGGGATTCCTTTCCGCGGCGGCCGGCTCAAGCCACCATCCGCATCTCGTAGACCCGGTCGGTGATCCCGAGGACGAACTCCTCGAAGATCTTGACGTCCAGCGCCGAGGCGGACTCGGCCTCAGGGTGAAACTGGGTGCCGAGAGCGAACCAGTCCTCCATCACGCTCTCGATGGCCTCGATGACCCCGTCCGGACACCGTGCGGTGACGCGGAATCCCAGGGCCACGTCGTCGATGGCCATGTGGTGCATGCTGTTGACGCGAATCTCCCCCTCCCCATAGACGCGCTCCATGAGCGAGTCGGGCTCGATGACCAGGGCATGGCGGTGCGCCTGGTCGGTGGGATCGCGGTGCGGCAGGGCGCGGGGGAGATCCTCGGCGATGTGCAGGAAGAGGTTCCCTCCCTGCAAAACGTTGAGGAGCTGCATCCCTACCCCGACGCCCAGCACCGGCATCCGCCGACGGGCTACCAGCCGCATCAGCTTGCGGTCGAACTGCTCGCGGCGGCGGTCCAGAGGGCGAACCGCGGGATGCAGCATGAAGCCGTCGAAGCGGGGATCGAGGTCGGCGCCGCCGACAAACACGATCCCGTCCAGCAGGTCGAGGACCCGCTCCACGTCGGTTTCATCATCCAAAGGGGGGACGACCAGGGGCACTCCGCCCGCCTTCGTCACCGCTTCGTAATAGCCGGAACAAAGGTAGCTGAACGCCGGCGTCTCGCGCCCGGAAGCCCGAAAGTCAGCGTTCATACCGATCAACGGCTTCGACCTCATCTGCACTCCTCCTTCGTACATCCTGTATCCGGAAAAGGGTGACTGAAACGGATTGGCCGCGATAGGCTGACCGCCCTGGCTTGGCAGGAGAAGCGAACCGGTGGCACAAGAGGGCCCACGACCGAAGCCTGCGGAAGAGAACCCGCCATCGGCCTCTGGGGACAATGGGGCACGTCACTCGTTGACGCCCAAGTCCACTGGCAGTTTCCGCCGGGCTGCCCGCGCCGTTGCGCACGGCACAGCACCGGGGCGATGTCCTTATCGATACAGCCGGAAACTCCTTTCCCGGGCGCCGCGCCCGAATGGGAGGGATGCAAGTCGCGTGGGAGTGTACTGAAGCAGTGCCGGCCGATACAACCATGCTGGAACATTTTGTGCTGCCGCCGGGACCACCCCCAAGATCGTGTGCTGCTAGCACTGCTAGCAAGGGGGTTCCGGAATGCAGTTGGTCCGGAATGCCGCTAAGACCGCGGGGATTGTTCGTACGTAACTCGTGGATGGCGTTGGAGATCGAGCACCGAGCCCTCGTCTCCGGCGCCCGCGGGCGTCTTTACCGCTTTCCGGCGCCGCGGTAGGCTTGAGTATTCCTCGAGCCTATCCGCCGGACTGCGTGCGGGCGGCGCCCCCGATTCTCCCTGACGACGGTTTCTCTCCCCCTGCTTTGCCCCACGATGCAACTGACCTACCGCCACGTCTGCCTCGAAGCCTTCGCCCACACGCTGCCCGAGCAGGTCGTCACCTCCGCCGAGATCGAAGCCCGCTTGGCGCCGCTCTACGAGCGGCTGCGGCTGCCCGCCGGGCGGCTGGAGCTGATGACCGGCATCCGCGAGCGCCGCTTTTGGCCTCCGGGGACCCTCCCCGGCGAAATGAGCGCGGCGACGGCCGCCAGGCTCCTGGCCGCTTCAGAGCTCGAACGCCGCCACGTGGGCGCCTTGATCCACGGTTCCGTGTGCCGCGACTACCTGGAGCCGGCCACGGCGGCGGGCGTCCACCAGCGGCTGGGGCTGCCCTCTTCGTGCCTGCTTTACGACGTCTCCAATGCCTGCCTGGGGCTGCTCAACGGCATGGTCCAGGTGGCCAACATGATTGAACTGGGGCAGATTCGCGCGGGCATCGTGGTGGGGACGGAGAGCGGCCGCGCCCTGGTCGATGGGACCATTGCCGAGCTCAACGGCGATTTCTCTCTGCACCGCCGCGATACGAAGCGCGCCTTCGGCTCGCTGACCATCGGCTCGGGGAGCGCCGCCGTCCTCCTGGTGCACCGCGAAATCAGCCGCACCGGCAACCGCCTTCTCGGCGGCGTGGTCCGGGCCCGCACCGCCCAGAACCACCTCTGCCGCAGCCGCCTCGATGCCTCGATCGGCGGTCCCGAGGGGCCGCTCATGGACACCGATTCGGAAACCCTCATGCACGAAGGCATCCAGGCCGCCGAAGACTCCTTCGCCGAGTTCCTCGACCTGCTCGACTGGCCGGGCGACGCCATCGACAAGACCTTCTGCCACCAGGTCGGCAAGGCCCACCGCAAGCTCCTCCTGGAGACGCTCGACCTCCGCGACGGCGGCGACTTCTCCACCCTCGAATTCCTCGGGAACACGGGCGCCGTCGCCCTCCCCATGACGGCCTCGCTGGGAATCGCCGCCGGCCACCTGGCCCCCAACGACCGCGTGGCCTTGCTCGGCATCGGCTCGGGGATCAACGTCATCATGCTCGCTGTCGACTGGCAGCGGAGCCTGGTGGGCGATGCCGCGGCCTCCCGCGGGCGCCGCGAGACCGGTCCCCGGGGAGGAGAGGACGGCAGGGAGCGGCGGGGAGTTGCCGGCGTGGCGGGCTAGTCGAACATGCCGTCCATCCCCAGCCGGGTCTTCAGCTCCTCGAAGGCCTGGATGAAATGATCGCTCGAGGAGTGGACGTGCTCGGCTTCGGTGATGAACTTCATCGTGTCGTCGCAGACGACGCCCCGTACGTCAAAGGCACGCTCGAAGGGCTGCAATTGATCGCCGTAGACGATCAGCAGCTTGTGCTCGTCGAACTGCACTTCCTGGGGAATGCCGGGGTTCAGCACGGCCAGGCCCGTGCAGCCGTCGTTGACCAGCAGTTCCTCGAACTCCCAGAGGACGCTCTTGAGGACCGGCAGGTCGATGTGCTCGCGGTAAAGGTCCACGTGCCCGCGGCGGTCGCGGTTGTGGCTCGTCTCCAGGACGACGTCGACAACGTGGCCCAGCGGGTCGATGAGCTCCATGAAGACGTCGAAGAGGTCCTCGCGGGAGACGGCCGCCATGAGGACCGGGACCTTGGTGCCGCTCTCTTCGTCGCGGTAGGCGTCGTGGCGGTAACCCTGAGCGGGGACCACCTGGAGGTCGTAGGAGGGGCGGACGGCGTCGGTAAGCGCGAAGTTCCCGTAGCGGTTCACCCCGAGGTGGGCCTCCAACTCCTCTTCGCTCAGGTGCGCGAAGCTGCTGGTGCCGACGGGGGCGTCGCCGTCGCGGAACACGTTGCGGAAGAATCGTTTCAGAAAGCCCATGGGCGACTCTCGAGAGTTCGCGGACTCGCTCAGAGGAGTATCTTCGTTCGCATCCTAACCAACCCGGCGGGAGCCTGGGCCGAAGTACGGTCGCTTCGCGCCCTGCCTGCTAGGCATCGCCCCAGCGGCTGTCCGGGCCTCCCGGCTGCCATGCTGCCACGAAGGCTCGCTGAAGGGCTCGCGTCTATCCAACCGTAGGTCACGCCTTGCACGGTGGTGGCCGGCAACGGCGAATTTGCCGCCGCGGCCGCATCCGTCGTTTTCCGAAAAAACGGCAGAACCCCCGCTCGCTGGAAAGGCCGGAGGAGGCAGTGCAACGCCCTGGTATCGCCGGGGCCGCGGCAGCGAGGGGGAGGCCCCGTGCCGCCGCCGACTAGGATTAGTCTAGCACTCGAATTCGCCACGCGGCCGGCCCGCCCGCGATTTGCCGAAGATCGTGAACCACCGCGCGGGAACCCTTGCGGTCTCGGCTGAGTTTCCCTTGGAAAGCAAGGGGCGGCACCGCGCCGCGGCACCGGCTTGCCCTCCACTGGAATCGCGAATCCTGGTACATTGCAGGGAGAGAGGCGGCCGGGCAAGACGTGCCGGCGGCGTCGAGTCGCCTGCCTGCGCCGACCGTGACCGGGCGGGGTGCCGCCGCGGCGACCATCCGGGAAGCAGCAATAGGAAGAGGTTGGTTTATGGAGAAGGGATGCCTGGCCTGCCGGTTGCAGGGCAGCGGTCGAGACGGGTTCGCGATGGTGGCGTGGGCCGCTGCGCTGGCGGCGCTGGTGCCGGTGGCCGGCTGCGGCAGCAAACCTCCTCCCCAGGAGCCCGCTCCTCCGCAGGCCGGCCGCGAGGAGGTGCGCGAGGAGTACTTCGTCCACTACCTCGACGGGAGTCGCGTCGGCCGCGGACGGACCACGATCCGGCCGCTTGACGAAGACGGCTCGATCCTCCACATCGAAGGGGCGACGACCTCCATCTTCGCCCGCTTCGGCGAGCCGCTCGAACAGACGATCCGCTTCACGAGCCGGGAGAGGGCCGACGACGGCACCGTGCTCGAGTACTCCACGGAGATGGACCTCGGGCCCACGCCCGTCCGCGCGCAGGCCCGCCTCGAGGACGGCAGCCTCGTGGTGGTCGCCGAGACCGAGGGGCACACGTCGCAGACGAGCATACCCTGGCGCGAGGGGGACCGCGGCTTCCTCGGCATCGAGCAGTCGCTCCGCGAGGAGCCCATGGCGCCGGGCGAGAGCCGCACCGTCCGGTGTCTGGAACCCTCGATGAACGAAATGATCCAGGTGCGGATGGCGGCCGCGCAGTGGGAGGACGTGCGGCTGCCGGCACGGAGAGCCGAGCTGCTGCGGGTCGAGGCGGTCTTCCGCGGGCCCGATGGCCTGCCCGTGGCCATGACGCATTGGACGGATCGGGAGGGGAGGATCCTCAAAAGCCGCTTCCCCGCCATGGGGCTGGAGGTCTTCAGCGCCACCCGCGAGGAGGCGCTCGCCGAGTTCGACGATCCTCTCTTCGACGTGGGCATGGCGTCGGTCGTGCCGGTTCGCCCCCCGGCCGCCTCGGCGCATACGCAGCCCGTGATGCAGTACCGCGTGCGCCTGCGCGACGAGGACCCGGTAGCGGTCTTTCCCGCCGGCCCCACCCAAGAGGTCCGCCATACCGGCGACCGCGAGGCGGAGATTACCGTCCGCGCGGTCCGCGGCGACGAGGAGCCCGCCGAGCCGCCGGCCGAGGAGCCGCCGGGCGAGGGCGATCTGGCCGCCAACCACTTCGTGCAGAGCGATGCCCCGCGGATCCGGGAGATGGCCGCCCGGATCGCCCCCGCCGAGCGCGATCCCTGGCGGCTGGCCGTGGCCCTCGAGCAGTTCGTCCACGAGCACGTCGCCGAGAAGAATCTCTCTCACTCCTTCGCCACGGCCGTCGAGGTGGCCGAGATGGGCGAGGGAGACTGCACCGAGCACGCCGTTCTTCTCGCCGCGCTGGCCCGCGCCCGGGGAATCCCGGCGCGGGCCGTGATCGGGCTCGTCTACGTCGAGTCCCAGGAAGCCTTCGCCTACCATATGTGGAACGAAGTGTACGTCGCCGACCGCTGGGTCCCGCTCGACGGCACGCTCGGCCGGGGGGGCATCGGCGCGGGGCACCTGAAGCTCGCCCATAGCGACCTCCCCGGGACCACGGCGCTGCCTTTCTTCCTCCCCGTGACCCGGCTGCTCGGCCAGTTGGAGGTGGAGGTGGTTTCCCCCGAGCCGGAGAATGAGGGGAGCCCCTAGCCCCTCCGAACCCGTCGAGGCCTCTGCAACGTGAAGATCTATACCCGTACCGGCGACGGTGGCGAGACGGGGCTCTTCGGTGGGCCGCGGGTCCCCAAGGACACCCTGCGGCTGGAGGTCTGCGGGCAGCTCGACGAGCTGAACAGCGCGCTGGGGTTGGCTGCGGCCGAGCCGCTGCCGGCTTCCCTGGCGGCGGTTCTGACGCGGATCCAAAACGAGCTCTTCGAGCTGGGCGCCGAGCTGGCCGCCGCCGACCCGGAGGCCATGGGGATGGCGACCGTCTCCGCGGCCCACGCCGCCCGGATCGAGGCCGACATCGACCGCTTCGAGATCGATCTGCCGCCGCTTCGGCAGTTCATCCTCCCCGGCGGAACGCGGCCGGCCGCCGCGCTCCAGGTGGCCCGCTCCGTCTGCCGGCGGGCCGAGCGGCGCCTGGTAACCCTCGTGCGGAACGGCCCGGAGCCGATCTCACCGCAGGCGCTGACCTATCTCAATCGGCTCGGCGACCTCCTCTTCGTCATGGCCCGGGCCGCCAACGCCCATGGGGGAAAGCCCGACGTACCCTGGCAGCGCCAACGCGAGGGAGACTCCGGAGCGCCCTTCGCGAGAGAAGACCACGAGAGCCGGGGCGACGGGGGCGACTTGCCGACGGGGCCTTGAGCCGTTGCCATCCGAAGGAGGTGCGGGAGTCATGGCGGCATACGACTGCGTGATCGTCGGCGGCGGCCACAACGGCCTCACGGCGGCGGCCTACCTGGCCCGAACCGGCAAGCGGGTCTGCGTTCTGGAGCGGCGGCACGTGCTGGGCGGCTGCACGTCGACCGAAGAGCTCTGGCCCGGCTTCCGCGCCTCGCCGGCGGCCTACGTGATCAGCCTCTTCCTGCCCGAGATCATCGACGAACTGCAACTGGCCCGGCACGGTTTTGCCATCCTGCCCCGCGATCCCTCGTCCTTCACGCCGCTGCTCGACGGCCGCTACCTCCTCCTCGGCCACGACCCCGCCGCCAACGCCCGCGAGATCGGCAAGTTCTCGGCCCGCGATGCCCAAGCCTACCCGCAGTACGATGCCTTCCTCACCCGCCTCGCCGAGGTCCTCGAACCCCTGATGGCGGCCCCGGCCCCGGCGCTGCCGCCGCGGCTGGGCGACGCCTTCCGCTGGTGGCAGTACTACGGCGCCATGCGGCAACTGGGCGACGACCTGCGGTCGGCGGTGGAGATGTTCACCGCGCCGGCGTCGCGGATCCTGGACCGGTACTTCGAATCCGAGCCGCTGAAGGCCACGCTGGCCACCGATGCGATCATCGGCGCCTTCGCCGCACCTTCCACGCCCGGCAGCGCCTACGTCCTCCTCCACCACGTCATGGGGCAGACCGGTGGGCGGCGGGGCGTCTGGGGCTATGTCCGCGGCGGCATGGGGGGCCTGGCCGAGGCCCTGGCCGCTGCCGCCCGCGCGGCCGGCGCCGAGATCCGCACCGAGGCCGAGGTGGTGAAGATCGACGTCCGCCACGGCGCCGCCATGGGCGTGGCCCTCGCCGACGGCACGGAAATCGCCGCCGGCCGGGTGGCCTCGGGCATCGACGCCCACCAGACCTTCCTCCGCCTCGTCGGTACCGAGCACTTGCCGCCGGCCTTTGCCGGAGAAGTCCGCCGCATCGACTACGCCTCGGCCAGCGCCAAGGTGAACCTGGCCCTCGACCGCCTGCCCGACTTCCGCTGCGGCGAGGTCCCGCCCGAGGTGGCCCTGCGGGGGACGATCCACATGGCTCCCGATTCGGCCTTCATCGAGCGGGCCTTCGACGACGCCCGCTACGGCCGCCCCAGCGGCGAGCCGGTCCTGGAGATGACCATCCCCTCGCTCGTCGATCCCTCGCTGGCCCCTGCCGGCAAGCACGTGGCCTCCATCTTCGTGCAGTACGCCCCTTATCAGCTCGCCGAGGGGACCTGGGACGAGCAGCGCGAGCCCTTCGGCGACCGCTGCCTGGAGCTGCTGGCTCAGTACGCCCCCAACATCCGCCAGATCGTCGCCGGCCGCCAGGTGCTCACCCCGCTCGACCTGGAGCGGACCTACGGGCTCACCGGCGGGAACATCATGCAGGGGGCCATGGGGCTGGATCAGCTCGGCCCCATGCGGCTGGGGTACCGCAGCCCAGTGGCGAACCTTTTCCTTTGCGGCGCCGCCACGCACCCCGGCGGCGGCGTCATCGGCGCCTGCGGCCGCAACGCCGCCAAGGCCGTCCTCCGCGGGTGAACGGCGGGTAGCATATCCCTGGCTCCTGGGTGGCACGTCCCTTGAGCGACGCGCAGCGTCGCGAAAAGGGCGTGGCTGTGCTCAGCGACCGCGTGATACGCCTTGCCGAGGTCGCCGGGCCGGCGCTGCGCGGCCTTCCCCGGGACGCCGCCCGCAGTATGGCAGAGACCCGCTGTCTGCGCGTTCTCAATGCGGCGCAGGCGTTCGAGGAGGAGCATCCGGGCGCGCTGCCGGAACCGGCGGACCTGGGGCTACCCGCCGAGGCGACGATTGCTCAGGGGCCGAGGCGGGTGACGTCGAGGTAATAGGCGCCGCGTACGGGGTCACCCTCTTCGATGAACCAGGTCTTGACTTCGGTGTCGCCCGCGGGCAAGTCGACCTCGAACCGGACGCCGGTGGCGCCCTCGGGGACGTCGCGGGTCTGGTCGACGGCGTCGCCGATGCGCAGCCGTGCCTCGCCTGCGGTGAGGACGAACTCGGCCACCCCGGGGCGTTCGCGGAGAACGAACTCGTACCGCCCCTCCCGCGCCACGCGGACTTGCCAGGGGCCGTTGGTCTCCATGCGGTTGCGGACGTGCGGCTGATTCCAGGGTATGTCCCCCGTGGGCTCGATCATCCAGTCGTGGGCGCTGAGCCGGACGTGCTCCTGCTGTTCGGTGCCGATGTACAGCGGCGTGATCTCATCGAAACGCGGGGAGATCTCCGCCCACCACCCCTCGTAGTCGGCCCGCAGGCGCCGCACGACCTCGGGGTGATCGTCGATCACGTTCTGCCGCTGGCCGGGATCGGCACGGATGTCGTAGAGCTCCCGGTTGTCGACGAACCGCCAGCGGTCGGTCATCACGGAGGTGTTCCGCCACTTGATCGGATGGAGCACGCGCTGGTTGTGCAGCATGAGGGTACGGTCGGGCCAGTCGGCCTCGGCGCCGCGATCCTCGAGCAGGGGGACGAGGGAGTCGCCGTCGAACCGCACGCCGGCCGGCGCGGCGATGCCGCAGAGCTCCAGGAGCGTCGGCATGAGGTCGATATGTGCGGTGATGGCCTCCACGTCGCGGCCGCCGCCGATGCCCCCCCGCGGATAGCGGACGAAGCAGAAGACGCGGTGCCCGCCGTCGTAGTGCGAGCCCTTCGTGCCCCGCATGCCGGCGTTGTAGCGTTCGGCCCAGTCTCCGGGGCGATCGGCGTCGCGCCACCAGTGCGGGTGCATCGTGGTGCCGTTGTCGCCCATGAAGATGAGGATGGTGTTCTCTGCGAGGCCCCAGCGTTCCAGGCGGTCGAGGAGAACGCCGAGGTTGTCGTCGATGTTGCTGATCATCCCCCAGAAGACCTTGACCTGGTCGGGGACGTCGAGATCGGCGTAGCGTTCCCTGTAGCGCTGGGGCACGTGGGGGCGGGTCTGGTGGGCGGCGTTCGTGGGGAGGTAGAGGAAGAAGGGCTCTTCGCGGCTCTCGCGGATGAAGCGCAGGGCCTCGCGGAACCAGACGTCGGTGCAGTAGCCCTGGAAGGGCAGCCACCGGCCGTTGTCGAAGTAGTGGTCCTCGAAGTAGTCGTTGCCCCAGAAGTCGGGGGTCTGGCCCACGCCGCCGCCGAAGTGGACGATGGCGTCGTCGAAGCCGCGCCACTTGGCGCCGTAGGGGTAGTTGTCGCCGAGGTGCCACTTGCCGAAGGCGCCGGTGCGATAGCCCGCGTCGCGGAAGACCTCGGCGATGGTGGTCTCGTCCTCGCGGAGCATGTAGCGCCCCATGACGGTGTGCCAGACGCCCACGCGGCCGGAGTAGCGGCCGGTCATCAATGCCGACCGCGTGGGCGAGCAGGTCGGGTCCACGTGGAACTGGTCGAGCCGCACGCTCTGCTCGTACAGCCGGTCCATGTGCGGGGTCTTCAGGTGGGGGTGCCCATGGGCGGCGATGTCGCCGTACCCCTGGTCGTCGGTCATGATCAGGATCACGTTGGGCGGCCGGTCGTCCGCCCGGAGGGGAGGCGCGGAGACGGCCGCGGCGACCACCATCGCCGCCAGGTACAGGGTGACAACACGGGTAGGGGGCATGATCATCCTTTCGAACGAGCTCGGGAAGCGGACTCACCCGGCGGCAGGCGGAGCGACGTCGTCGGCGCCTTTACCCCCTGAGCTTTCGCCGCCGATGGGCGAGGCCCCCGCGATCCGTCTGCCGAAGCCGCCGCCCCTTTTTTTAACCGTTCACGGGGGACTGTCCCAATTTTCGCGGCCATAGAGACCGTATTCCTTGTGGATAACGCCATGCGGCCGCGAAAACGGACCAGTCCCCGGCCGGCCCGTGGACGGTTACCTTTTTTCGCACCTCGATACCAACCTCGGAAAAACGCCCCCGCCAGGGACGGCCCGCCGACGGCGCCGGCAGCCCGACCTGCAGAATGCCCACCAGCTTAGCACAAGCGCCATCCGTGTCAAACAACGCGAGCGAACGCGGCTCGAGTCCGAGGCGATGACCACGCTTCCCGGGTTGCGGCGGGCGACGGCCGCGGCGAAAAGGGCCGCCGCGTCCACACACCGCATCCTGCCCGTCGCTCCTCCAACCCCCCACGACGTCACGGGGGACCGTCCCGATTCTCGCGGCCATAGAGAGCATTCCTCGTGGATAACGCCATGCGGCCGCGAAAATGGGACGGTCCCCTTCGCCCGGTACGCCGCGGCACGGTAAGGGGACGGGTCCATTTTTCGGGCATCGGCGGTCGCTAAAGACAGGGTCTATTGGCCGAAAAATGGACCGGTCCCCGGCCGGCCCGTGA
>SKOZ01000041.1 GCA_007119795.1 Planctomycetales bacterium
CGGCGAGGGGGTAGGCCGTCCCCTTGCTCCCCATGATGATGCTGGAGTTCTCGTTGTAGCAGTTGAGCGTGGTGCGGCAGTTGGCGTAGATCCGCGTGCCGTTCTCGTAATGGTAGACGACCGAGTGGTGGTCGAAGACGTCTCCCAATAGGGTCTGGATGCCGGAGCGGCCGCCCAGGCCGTGACAACGCAAGGGGGAAGCTTCCCCCAGTGCCCAGGTGGCCCGGTCCAGGTTGTGCACCAGCGACTGGGTGACGTCGTCGCCGCAGAGCCAGGAGAAGCGGTACTGGTTGGCCAACTGCACTTCCAGCTCCCGCATCCCCTCCGGCCGCCGGGTAGCCCCGTAGGGGCCGCGGAGAAAGTTCTCCTCGATGGCCACGATCTCGCCGATCTGGCCGTCGAGCACCCGCTGGATCGTCTCGCGGATGTTGTTTTGGAAGCGGCTCTGCAAGCCGGAGAGGACGCCGAGGTTCTTCTCCTCGGCCAGCGCGCAGGCGCGGGCGCCCATCTGGATGCCGCCCGGATCGATGGCGTGGGGCTTCTCGACGAAGACGTGCTTGCCGGCCTCGATGGCGGTCTTCATGTAGAGGGGATGGAACTTGGCCCCGCAGGCGATGAGGACGACGTCGGAGGCCTCGATGACGTTCTTGTAGCCCTCGAGCCCGGCGAAGCAATGGTCGTCGTCGACGGCCACCTGGTCGGGATGCTGCGCCCTGAGCGCTTCCAGCCTACCGCGCACGCGGTCGATGAAGACGTCCGTCATGGCGACGAGGCGGGCGCCGGGGTCGGCCTGCATGGCTTCGGCTGCGGCGCCGGCGCCGCGACCCCCGCAGCCGATCACGCCCACGCGGATCACGTCGTTGCCCGCGGCATGGGCCGTGCGGGCCAGCGACACCCCGGCTGCGGCCGCCCCCGCCGCGGCGGCCCGCTTGACGAAGCTCCGGCGGGACATTCCCAGGGGAATCGACTCGTGTGACATCGCCTGTCTCCTTGCTGACTTGATAGGGTGGATGACGACGGCCCCAAAAGGGTCCATGGCGGGATGCGCAGCCGAAGGCCGCTCAGCTCGTGCCCGCGGCCGGTGCCGCGGCTGCGCCTTCCCGAATCCCCAGTTCGGCCAGGGTGGCCCGCAGCCAGGCCAGCGATCGCTCGATCATCGGCCCGCCCGCCCCCTCGCACTCCATGCTCAACACTCCAGAATAGCCCCGATCGCGGAGGATCGCGAGCACGCGGCGGATGTTCTCCGCATTCACCCCGTCGCCGATGGCGCAGTGGCTCACCGCAATCCCTGTCTGTTCGCCGCGAACCGCAGCGGAGAGCGACTCGCTGACGTCCTTGATGTGGACGTGGGTCACCTTCTCTTGGAAGCGCTTGCAGAAGGCCACCGGGTCCTGGCCGGCGATGTAGGTGTTGCCGGTATCCATGTTCATCCGCAGGTAGGGCGAGTCGCAGAACGCGAGCATCTGCGCCATGCGGTCGGGGTTCGTGGTGAAGTAGCCGTGGACCTCGATGGTTACGGTCACCTCGTAGGCCTCGGCCACTTCCAGGATCTGGCCGTAGCTCCGCTTCATGGCCTCCATGGCCTCATCGTCGGAGAGCCCGGCCGGCTTGTGGAGCCCGTCGGTGGTGGCCACGTGGTCGCAGCCGGCGTGCTTGGCCCAGGGAATCGACTTGAGCACGTAGGGGACGCCGTACAGCGGACCGTCTTTTCCGGAAAGAGGAAAGGCCGCATCGACCTGGGAGAGGCGGACCCCATAGCTCTCCATCTTCCGCCGGAGCAGGAGCGGGTCTTCGTAGAGGGCCACGTGGGGCTGGTAGCCCAGGCCGTGGATCCAGCTCACCCCGTCGATGAGCCCACACTCGATGAAGGTGACGTCGTGCTCCTGGGCCCATTGGAGACACTTTTCGAAATTCCAGCAGGCGGAATTGAAGGCGTCGGTGTGGAAGCCGATTTGCATCGCTGACCTCCTGGGAAAGGTGTTGCTGCAGGCGGTGGGGTACGGCCGGTGAGGGCCGATTGCGCGGCGGTGAGGGTTGCTGCGGAACGGAAGAGGGAGCCACGTCGCCAGTCGCGAAGAAATCGTTCTCGCTCGGCCGGTGGTGCCATGGCGCGATGACTCGTGGGAAGCGGGATGTTAACGGTCGTCCTCGGGCAAGGTTATCGGCTGGCATGGCTCCTCGGGGAAATCGCCTTCGCGGTGGCGCTGCCGCGCACCCGCTTCGGGTCCTGAGAAGCCCGGTTTCTGGTTGTTGGTCCCCTTAGTAACGCCGGCCCGCGCCGCGATTTCGTCAACCGTCACCTCCTGGAATCCGCGTTCGGCGAAGACCTGAAGCGAAGCGGGCAAGTTGGCTCGGTTTTTCGGGAGCGGTGCGGCGCATCGACGTGTGGTTGCTCCGATGGGAATGCGGCTGCTGGTATGTGATCCGAGTACCCCGGCCACGGCGCCGGTTCTCTCGAGGACGGCAGTACAATACTGGGTAGTATGACTTGTGTCAATCAGGCCTCTCCAGCACGCAGGCGGCAAGAAGGCACGCCGGTCGGGCAACTGCCGGAAAAACATGAGGGGGCGGCCGCCACGGGGGTCCTGGGGATATCGAGTGCGGGGATCCCCTCCGCACAGCGACGACACGTGATCTTTCGTCGTGGTCCCGTGCATCACTTTACAAGCGGGAATGTTTCGCAGGGTTGGTCAGGGCACTATTCTCCCTGGTAGACCCGGATGTAATCGATGTACATGTCCGAGCCGTTGCCGTAACGCTCCAGGTCGATCGGCCAGCCGCTGATGCCGCCGATGGCCAGGTTCACCAGGAAAAAGTGGGGTTCGGTCTTCGAAAGCTCGTTGGTCGGGTGCCGCAGCACCTCGATATCGTTGAAGTAATAGACGGTGTCGTCCAAGCCGATCTTCAGGCCGTAAGTCTGGAAGGTGGTCGACCAGTAGGATCGGCCCCCCAGCTCCATGATCGGTACGCGGCGCGAGTAACCCCGTTTCCGGGAGCCGTCCGGATTGGTCTGGCGCCAGAAGTGGCTGGTAACTGAATAGCCGGGGTGATTGGGATTCCCCGGGCCGACGCCGCCGTAGGCCTCGACGATGTCCAGTTCGTCGGCGGGGTTGCCCCGATCGAGACCGCTGCGGGTGAGCGTCCAGAAGGCCGGCCAGGTGCCGGGCGCGGACTGCGCGATGAAGCGGCACTCGAAATAGGCCGGCGCCCGGGCGTAGAAGCCGTCGCCGTCCATGTCGACCGAGGCGATCAGCCCCGTGGAGCCCCTCGTCCCCTCGGGCTTGCGGGCCTTGATCCGCAAGAATGTGCCGACCTGCTCGAACGGATTCTGTCGGCCGGTGGGGTCGGAAAACGGCCAGCCGCTGAAGTCGCCGAAGCGCGGCTTATGGGCATTGTACCGCGCGCCGCGGCCGTCCCTGCTGATCGACAGCGGGCCGTCGAAGTCGTCGACGAATACCAGCTTCATCCCCTCGGCTGCGCGGGGGGCGGTATCGGGGATCCCCAGGTTCCACCGGACGCCCCCCCTGTTGAAAAGCTGCAGCTCGCAGATGTCGCGCTGGCCTTCTTCATTGTGCGCCAAGATGCGCACGTTGACCGGCCCGTGGGGAAACGCGTCGGCCGGGAAGACGAACGAGCCGCGGCCGTCGGCGGTCAGTGCGATGCCCTCCGGCGTCAGGCAGGCATCGTGGCCCCACTCGCTCGAGTTCTCCGGTGTCGGCTGCTGCCAGCAGAATGCGTTGGCCACAGTCATCCCCGAGGCCTGGAACTCGACGGTGACGTCCCCTTCGATCTCGGCGCGGTAGGCCGGACTGGTGACGGCAATCGACTGGACCCATGTTTCCGGATCGATTTCCTGCGCATAGTTGAAATCGGGAGGCGGTAGCGGCACCTCGGCCATCGCGCATGGTGCGTCGTCCGCGGCCACCACGACCAGGGCCGTCGTCACCCACCATGCCACTCCTGCCGAGAGCGGGCGGGAACTTGCAGGGAAAGTCGTCTGCATATCGTTGACCTCCGGAGCCGGCACGGCCTTCGGCCGCTGCCGTGTGGATGAACAGATCCCGTCCTTGGGAAAAAGATACTGAGCAGTGTGTAACCCGTCAAGAAAAGCGACACGGGAAGAAAACGGCTGCGCCCGCCGGCGCCGGAGAGCCTTCGCGGGGCCGAGGATGTGATTCCGTGATGACAGAAAGATCGCACCCGCTTCCGCAGGTGCGGAATGCGGCCCGAAGATTGTGCCGGCAGGATGGAACCGTTCCGTTATCCGGCGTGTGGTGATTACCGCTGCGGTGGCCGCATTTCAAGGTGTGCGGCCCGCGGATTACAGTTGAAGATCCTGTCGCAGGAGCCATACCACAAGCTCATGCGCTCCGCAGGTGTCATGGGCCGAGCGGCTCCCCGTGGGTGAGCGTCAGGCCGACGACGCTGTGGGACGAGCGGACGGGCCGCTGCCGGCGAAGCAGCTCGGCCGCGGCAGCGTGGGGCCAGCGGGGATGAAGGATCTCGAAGTAGGCGGTGTAGGCCGGGTTCGAGAGGTGCTCGGCGGCAGGGGCGGGAAAGAAGGGGAACGTCTCCGGCTCCAGCGACCAGTCGGCCGCCCGCTCGTAGGCTTTCCGCAGCGAGCGGCCGCTGGGCGATTCGTAGTCGAAAAGGTTGCGGCCGTTGCGGTGGAGAATCTCGCCGGCGAGGGTTTGGGGCATGAGCGAGAAGTGGGTGTACCAGAGGCCGCGGCGGCCTTCGTTGCGGTGGACCTCGTGCGGGAGGTGACCGTCGTCGGCGATCTGCAGCTCGATGAACTCTTTCCACCGCGCGGCGGCTTCATCCAGGAGGTCCTCGTCTTCGAGGTACGCGGCGGCGGCGGCCACCAGCACGAGCCCCCAATTCCCCCAGTTGTTCTGCCGGTCCATGGTATTCATCGGCAGGGCCCGCTCCCGGACGAAGAGGCGGAAACGCCGGCGATACTCCGGCGTCCAGGCCGGTGCATCCTCGAGGAGCGCGGCAGCGGCGATCATGGCGGGGAAGTGGTAGGAGAAGCAGAGCGTGGAATCGTCGGCGCGGCTCATCTCTTCGATGCCGGTGGCCCAGGCATCCGCCAAGCGAGCGGCCGCCGCTGCGTAGCGGGGTTCCCCGCTGACCGCGTAACAGAGAGCCAGGCGGTAGGCGGCGTTGGCGTCGTCCGCCAGAGCAACTCGTGCCTGGTGGTGTCCGGCCGCGTCCCGATAGAAGCCGGGAACATACCACCGGGTGGGCACCGCAGCCTGGCGATCGAGGTCGGCGCGGGCTTGCTCGCGGAGGGCGGCAAAGGCCGAGGCGTTGGGCTCCTCGCCGGCGGCGACGCGGCGGCGGATCTCGGCGAGGCGGTCGGCATCGACGAAGACGGTCTGGCCCTGCGCCGCCGAGGAGGCCGCCAGCCACCCGCCGAGAAAGACCGCTAAGACGACCCTCGTCCGCCGGGTTGCGCGTAGGGGGAGTTGCCAAGGACGGGCAGAACGGTTCGCCGTGGGAGCCCGGTAGGTGGGGAGTTCGCGCTCGGCAGGGCGGGTGACGGCGGAAGGTGAGTCCATGGTGGCATTCCTGGTGAAGCGGTCCTTCGGAAGCGGGTGCGTTTCGTATCAGGATACCCATCGTGCGATCCGCACGCCAATCGCCCGCGCAACCCCACCTCCCGGTGGTTCTTGACTCATGACCCAACCGGCTCGTTTCCGATCACCGGTCCGGTGGTCCCTGCGCTGCGCCGCGGTAGCCTACAATCACCGCTTGAGTGAACCTGTTCGCGTGACGGCTGCTCCGCGCGAGGCGGCTGGCCCACTTATGTATACCTAAGTCGAGAGAGCTCTTGACCTTAAGGTCCCAATGCGGTAGGCTGAGTTGGCCATTTTAGGAGGTTGGACCCCGATGCTTTCACTCTCACAGACCACCGGCTACGCCGTTCTGGCGCTGGGATGCCTCGAAGAATGCGGCGGGCGCCTGGTGCTCGCCCGGGACATCGCCGCCTGTACGGGCATCCCTCTCCCCTACCTTTCCAAGCTTCTCCATACCCTGCGGGGGCGCGGGCTGATCCACGGGAAGCGGGGATACCGAGGGGGATTTTCCCTCTCCAGGCCGGCGGCCCGGATCAGTCTCGCCGAGGTTGCCGAAGCGGTGGAGGGGCCGCAGTGGCTCCCCGACTGCCTGCTCGGACTGACGGACTGCACGCCCGAGGTGCTCTGCCCCACATACGCCTTCTGGAAGGTGGAACGGAAGAAGATCGAACGCGAGCTGCGGCGGACGACCCTGGCCGACGTGGCGGCCTTCCTGCGGAAGCGAGGGATGATCGGCGGAGAGGGCTGTTGTTCCCGTTCCGAGTCGGCCGCCGGCAACGGGACCGGCAAGGCGGCTGGCGCGAAGGGGCGCGCGGCGGTTCGGGAGCGGCGGCGATGAACCAGCTCAGCCACCTCGACGCCGGGGGCAACGCCCGCATGGTCGACGTGGGCGGCAAGCCCCCGCAGCGCCGCCGGGCCCGGGCCCGCGGGCAGATCGCGCTGAGCCCGGGCACGCGGGAACGGATCCGGAGCAACCTCGTCAAGAAGGGCGACGTGCTTTGCGTGGCCCAGGTGGCCGGCATCCAGGCCGCCAAGCGGACGGCGGAGCTGATCCCCCTCTGCCATACGCTGTCCCTGGACCACGTCGAGGTCCACCTGGCCCTCGACGAAGGCGGAGTGACGGCCACCAGCCAGATTGTCTGCATAGGCCGCACGGGCGTAGAGATGGAGGCCCTGGTGGCGGTGAGTGTGGCGCTGCTGACCGTCTACGACATGTGCAAGGCGGTCGACCGGGAAATGCGCATCGGACCGGTCGAGCTTATCGAGAAGACAAAAGAAGATGTCGCAAACGTTTGAAGTGGTTTCGGTGAACGTCTCCGTGGAGAAGGGGACCGTCAAGCTGCCGCAACCGGCCGTGGAGATCGACGGCCGGGGACTGGTGGGCGACGCCCACGCCGGTCCCTGGCACCGCCAGGTGAGCCTGCTCGACGAGGCGAGCCGGCTCCGCTTCCACGACGAAACGGGGCGGGAGGCGGCCCCCGGCGCCTTCGGCGAGAACCTCACGCTCCGCGGCTTGCCGGCGGCCGAGGTGGCTCCCCTCGATCGCCTCTCCGTCGGCGAGGTCGAGCTCGAGGTCACCCAGATCGGCAAGGCCTGTCACGGCACCGGCTGCGAGATCTTCCATCAGGTAGGCCGTTGCGTGATGCCCAGCGAGGGGCTCTTCGCCCGCGTTCGCCGCGGCGGACGCGTGGCGGCGGGAGATCGCGGCGTCTACCATCCCCGCGCGCTGAAGGTCCTCGTGGTCACGCTCAGCGACCGGGCCGCCGCGGGCGTCTACCCGGACCGCTCCGGACCCCGCGTGTGCGAGCTATTGGAAAAGGGCCTCGCCGGTTCCCGCTGGCATTTGACCGTCGAGAGCCGCATCCTTCCCGACTGCGCCGAGGACCTGCACCGCACGCTCACCGAGGCCCTGGCCGGGGACGTGGACGCTGTCTTCACCACGGGGGGCACGGGGGTGGGGGCCCGCGATGTCACTCCCGAGGTCGTCGCCGGCCTCTGCGAGAGACTCGTGCCCGGCATTGTCGAACAGATCCGCACGAAACACGGCGCCGCCAACCCCCGGGCCCGGCTGAGCCGCGCCGTGGCCGGGGTGGCGGGTACGACCCAGCTCTACGCACTCCCGGGGAGCGTGCGGGCGGTCGAGGAGTACGTGCCCGAAATCCTCGCCACCTTCGACCATCTGCTGCTGATGCTTCACGGCGTCGACGCCCATTAGGATCGGGTCCGGGAGATTTGGGGCCCGGCTGCCCGTCTCGTAGACCTGCGGCGGAACGCGCCGTTGCCTGGTGTCTGACGCCATGCTACAACCGTAGACGGTATGGGCGGCGGATGGCAATGCCGCACGGCAACGCAATCCCCAGTTGCAGCGCGCCGCCGAGGTGCGCGGGCATTACGCATCGGGAGGCTATCCTCTTGTCCCGGATTCCGGCAGCGGCCGTCATGGTGGTGGTGTCGATCCTTTGGCAGGCGGGCTTGGCCGCCGGGGCACCACTGGCAAGCTACTTCGAAAGCCCCCCGGCCGAGGCGCTGATCCACCGGATCGACGCCCGCGCGGCGGCGGTCTCCTCCCTTAAGGGTCTCTCTGCGGAGAAGTTGGCCCAGCGGCGGCACATCGCTCGGGAAGCGGGCCGCACGGTCGTTCGCGACCCGGAGACGGGGGTTGCCGTTATCCAGTCCCAGCGGTGGCTCGCCCACGTGGGAGTGCTCCTCATCGAGACCACCTTGACCAACGAGGGGCCGGACCCGGTTCGGGTTGAAGGCGTGGTGCCGATCGACTGGCAGATCGCCATGCCCGCGGAAGACGAGGGCTTCGCCCGGCTGAGCCACCGCGACGACACCTGGTACGGATCGACCTACTGGACCGGTCCCGACTGGACGCGGGTGGGCAGGGACTGGCAGCACCCCGGCGAGCATACCCCCAGCGTTCGCACGTTCCTCGTCCCCCATGACGGCCGCGTCTCCATCACCGGCCGGGCCTTCAAGGCGCACGTGGCTCCCGAGACGGACGGCGTACGGGTGGCGATCCGGCACGGTGCCGAGACGATATGGCAGGCAGAGATCGAGGGGGGCGACGAAACCGGCGTCGACCACGATCTCACCGTGCCCGTTCGCCGCGGCGAGAGGCTCCGCTTCGTCGTCCACAAGCGGCAGGCCATCTATTGCGACACGACGCGCTGGGATCCGGTCATCGCCTACGACGACGGCCCTTCGTTCCGGGCGTCGGAAGGGTTTTCGACCGTACAGGGCCAGGATGGCTGGTACTACGAGATGGAGGGCCAATCGCAACGCACCGAGGCGCTGCCGAGGGTCTTCGGCTTCGACCTTCGCGCTGCGCTCCGTACGGCGGCGCTCCACGCGGGGAGCGAGTTTGCCTGGGGATCGGAGGCCTTCGCACCGCTCTTCCTGTTGGCTGCGGACGAGGACGGAGACGGCGTGCTGGTGGCGGTGTTGGACGAGGGCCCCTGGGAGGTCTCCGGGGCACGGGACGGGGAAGGGATCGGCATCCGCCTGGAGGTCGGGGAGAAGATCGTGCTCGGCGGGGGCGAGTCGGTCGAGCTTCCCGCCGTGGCCGTTGGGGCGTATACGGGTCCCTGGACGCTGGGAATGCTCCGCGGGGAGGAGATGCTGCATGTCCGGGATGGCCGGTTCGATTCGTTTCGCGAGCGAATGGCGGCAGCCCTGGGCCGTGGAGCCGAAGTGTTCGACGCGGACCTGCGCGCCGCCGTCACCGCCGACCCGGAACCACCGGCGGAGTTCGGCCTCTGGGTGATGCTCCAGGCCGAATACCTCCGCGAGGACGGTCTCGAGGCCGACACAGCGGAGTCCTTTGCCGCCGCCACGCGCCGTCACCTGGAAGGCGCGGCGATGCTCCTGGACGATCTACGGGCGGGACACGGCAAGTCGTTCCTCGCGGCGGAGGCTCGCCAGCTCGAGCGGCTCGCCGCGGAGTTCGAGTCGGAAGATGCAGCGGATCGGACGGTCTGGCGGGCACGGTATCAGCGGGTCCGCGTCCTGAAACGCCGCATCGCCCTCGCCAATCCGCTCCTCGGGGATTTCCGAGAGATGCTCTTCGTGAAGCGCGTCCCCACCTCCTACAGCCACCTCGTCATGCAGTATTACGGGTGGCGGGCGCGGCCCGGCGGCGGGCTCTTCGTGCTGGAGCGGCCCGGATTCTCGCTGGCGTGCCGCGATATCCTCGCCGGCCGGCTGGCGGGCGGGAACGTCCTCGAGCCGCGGCTCTCGTACGACGGCCGGCAGATCGTCTTTTCCTTTGTCGATCGTGCGGCTGGGGAATACGACCCGGCGACGGTCGGCAACGACGGCGGCGAGGAGAGCGGCTACTACCACGTCTATTCGGTCGACGTCGATGGCAGCGGCCTGCAGCGTCTGACCGGCGGGCCGTTCGACGACCTCATGCCGACCTGGCTGCCCGACGGGGGCATCGCCTTCAGCTCGACGCGACGGCGGGGCTACGCCCGCTGTTTCGGCGCCCAGTTCAGCCCCCGGTGGGACGTCTATACGCTCCACCGCATGGAGGCCGACGGGACCGGCATCCGCACGCTCTCCTTCCACGACACGAACGAATGGTTCCCTGCCGTGGCCCACAACGGCGAGATCCTCTACGCGCGTTGGGACTATATCGACCGCGACGCCGTGCTCCACCAGAACCTCTGGGCGATGCGGCCCGACGGAACCAACCCGCGGGCTCTGTGGGGGAACGCCACGCCCACGCCGCACTGCACCTTCCAGATCCACCCGGTGCCGAATTCCTCGAAGATCGTCTTCACGGCCTCGGCCCACCACTCGATCACGGGCGGCTCGATCGCCCTGGTCGATCCGGCGATTGCCGGCGACGGCGAGGAGGCGATCACGCGGATCACCGCCGAGATCCCCTTTCCCGAGGCCGAAAGCTGGGATATCCACGAATACTACGATGCCCCCTGGCCCCTCTCGGAGACGTACTTTCTGGTCGGCTATAGCCCGCAACCGCTGGTTTGGGAACCCGGAGCGAACCCGCAGGCCGCTTTAGGCATCTACCTTCTCGATGCCTTCGGCAACCGCGAGCTCATCTACCGCGATCCTGAGATCGGCAGCTCGAATCCCACGCCGATCATGCCCAGGCCGCAGCCACCGGTGCTGGCCAGCCAGCTTGGCGACGAGGAGGCCGACGTCGGCGAACTCCTCCTGGCCGACGTGTACGAGGGGTTGGGCAACGTCCCCCGGGGGGCGATCGAGCGGCTCCGCGTCGTGCAGATCTTTCCCAAGACCACCCCGCTCGCCGATCAGCCCCCGGTCGGCGCGGCGCGCGAGGAGAATGCGCGGGCCATCCTCGGTACGGTGCCGGTCGAGGCCGACGGCTCGGCCCGCTTTCTGGTGCCGGCGCGAAGGCCGGTCCTCTTCCAGGCCCTCGACGCCGAGGGCTTCGCCTACCAGACGATGCGGACCGTCACCTACCTCCAACCGGGCGAGAAGACCTCCTGCGTCGGCTGCCACGAGCATCGCCGGGCAACGCCTGCCCACGACGCGCGCGAGCTGGCGGCCCTTAAGCGGCCTCCATCGTCCATCGATCCCGGAGAGCTGGGCGGCAGGCCCTTCTCGTACGTGGAGGTCGTCCAACCGGTGCTCGACAGGCACTGCGTCGGCTGCCACGGCGGCGAGGACCCGGCCGGCGGAATGCTTCTCACCGGGGAGCCGCTCCACCCGTTCACGCAGTCGTACGTCTCGCTCACCGGGGACGTCGACTTTTGGGGCGCGGGCACGAACCCGGAAAACGCCGCCCGCGCCCTGGTGCCGCGCTTCGGCGGCCGCAATCCGGTGGCCGTCACACCTCCCGGCGGAATGTACGGCGCCTTGGGAAGCCGCCTCATGGCGATGCTCCGCGAGGGCCACCAGGAAGTCGAGCTCTCTGGCGAGGAGCTGCGCCGCCTGGCCGCCTGGATCGATCTGAACGCCATCTTCTTCGGCGTCTACCTGCCCGACGACCAGGCCCGCCAGCTCCGCGGCGAGCGGGTCCCCATGCCGGACCTCCAGTAAGCACGACAACCCGTGCCGGCGAGCCGGCATGTGGGGAGAGGGCGCGCTGCGCTACTGCACGGAGCGTGTCGGCGGCATCGAAGAAAGGCGCGGGGAGAACCATTCCTAGACAGCACGGTCCTGCGGCGCAGGGCGTCGATGGTCATGGGCGGCCACAGCGGCTCAGACGGCCTCGGCGATGGTCTCTTCGCACCCGGCGGTGAGCCAGTGACGGAGCCCCTCGACGACGCCGTCGGCGAACGCCTGGCGGCTCTGGTAGACGTGGCGGCGGTGGAGGGCCCGCAGCTCGGCGTCGGCGTTGCCCACGACGATGCCCCGGAAGCGGCGGATGAACATCGCCGCGTCGTTGCCCGTATCGCCGGCGACGATCACCCGCCAGGGCGGGAAGGCCCACCGCCCCGCCAGATAAGCCGCCGCCGAACCCTTGTTGACCCCGGCGGGGAGGATGTCCAGGTCGCGACGCGAGCTGTAGACGGTCGACACGGCGTGGCCCGCCGCCGTCAGCCGGCGACGGATGCGGGCCACGTCGGCCGCCGACAGGTCGTGGGCGTAGTAGCTGATCTTGTAGCGCGACTGGAACTCGTCGGGCTGCAACGTCATCGAGGGAAAGCAGTGGGCGATGCGGCGGCGGATGCGATCCGGCTCCCAGGGACCGAGGAGCCGCGGCCAACCGAAGACCGGCTTACCGCCGGGGACGCGGCGGATCTCCGTTCCCACCCCAGCGATCACGGCCGCCGGTGCGGGGAGGGCCGTCTCGGCCACCGAGTCGCAAACGGACTCGAAGAGTCGTCCCGAGTTGTAGACGACCCGAAGCCGAGGCCCCTGGGCGGCGGCGAAGGCGCGGAACCGCTCCAGGGCCGCATCGTTGCCGAGCAGCGTGCCGTCGAGGTCGCTGATGAGGAGGAATCCCCGATCGGAAGTGGACACGGGAAGGCCCTCACGGATGGATGGGAAACGAAAGCGGTCGCCCTCGCCGTCAGGGAACGATCTCCGAGGCCACGGCGGGTTCATCTTCGATGGTGTATTCATAGTGCGGCCCCTTGAGGGGGTGGCCCGCAGCGGTGGCCGCCGCGCCGCGCAGGCTCGTGCCCGCCCCCTGGAACATCCGCAGGATCTGCTGTGCTACGCCCGTCCAAGTGAAGTGGCTGCGGGCCTTCTGCGAGCCGAACTTGGCCAATTGGTCGCCGATCTGCGGGTAGGAGAGGATCGTGGCGACCGCGTGCCCGAAGGCTTCCGGATCGAAGGGACTGGCATAGAGCGCCTCGAGCCCCCAGACGACCTGGTTCCAGAGGCCCCCTTCGGTAGTCACCACCGTGGGCGTACCGCAGGCCATGGCCTCCACCGCCGTCATCCCAAAGGGCTCGTAGCGGCTGCTGAGCGCGAAGACGTCGGCGGCGCGGTAGTAGTCGGGCAGGAGTTCGTCGGGGATGTAATCGCGGAAGAGGACCCGCTCGGCCATCCCCAACTCGGCGGCCAGCGCTTTGAGCTGCTCGACCTCGCGAATCTCCTCGTCGTTGGGCTCCGTCGATCCCACGGCCAGCAGGAGCCGCACGTCCTCCAGCCGCGAGAAGACGGGGGTCATGGCCCTGAGAAGCAGGTCGTAGCCCTTGTTCTGGGCGACCCGCCCCAGGGCCAGGACGATCCGCCCCTCGCAGTCGAGCTCGGTCTTGATGGCCTGGCGGCTGGCCCGCGAGACGGGGAAGAAGCGGTTGTCGTCGTAGCCGGGAGGCACGACCTGGATCTTCTCCGGCGGCACGTCGTATTCCCCCGCGACCAGAATCTCCCGTTGCTGCGGCGTGGTGGCCACCACCATGTCACACTCGTCGTAGATCACCTTTTCCTCGCGGATGCGGCGGCGGAAGTTGTACTGGGCCTCCAGCTCCGCGGGATCGCCGTCCATGTTGTCCCGCTTCCAGGCGCCGATCGAGTGCGGCGTGTGGATGTGGGGGATGTTGAGGTGGTGGGAGAGTGCCTGGCCGGCCAGGCCGGCGTCCCAGTAGTGGCTGTTGATGAAATCGTAGCGGAGCCGCTTCGACTCGATGTAGCGGCGCGCCTGGCTGACCCATTCGGGGATCGAATCGCAGAGGATCTCCTTGGGGATGAACTCCTTACCGCCGCAGGGGATGCGGAGGACCCGCACCCGCTCGCAGACCGGCTCGCTGGCCGGCTGGCCTTCGAAACGGCGGGTGTAGACGTCGACGTGGTAGCCCATCCGGGCAAGACATTTTGCCAACTCCAGCACGTAAACGACTTGGCCACCCGTGTCGGGCTTGCCGAACTCGGGCTGCGCCGAGACGTAGCCGTGCGTGGAGATCATCATGATGCGCTGTTTGGCTCTTGGGGGCATCGCGGGAATCCTCGCTTGTCCAGGTAAGAAGGGGGGACGGAACTCTAGTCGTTCTCCGCTCCGCGGCGGCCGACCTCGAGCAGGCGCATCTCGACCTTGCCGGTGTTCGCGTTGAGCTCGAACTCGTCGCCCACCCTCGCCTGCGAGACGACGTGGGCCAGCGGGCTCTCCACGGAGAGCTTGTTCTCCACCAGGTCGACCTGGCTGGGGGTGACGAACTCGAAGACTTCCTCGAAGTGGTCCTCGCCCGGTGCCGAGCCGGCCACGCGGACCCAGGTTCCCACATCAACGTGAATGGGTTGGTTGTCGCTCATCGCTTGCCTCCCGATAACGAGGTTGCCGCCGACCGCGACCCGCCTGGGCAGGGGGTCGACTGCGGACGATGCGGCAAGAAGCCCGTGACCAATAAAACAATCTCCTGACCGAACTCTCCCGGTCCAGCCTGGGTGTCGTTGAACTCGCAAGTGTCCGGTTCTTGGCGTCTGAAGGACTGGTGGACTTCCTGCGGGTTCTGTGGCGGCTGCCGGTGTCGTCAGAGGAGCCACGACAGGGCCGTATGCTCAAGGCTCACCGGACCCTGCCGGCGGATCGTCACCCAGGCAGACACCGAGATCTGCGGGGGGAGCGGCGTGGGGCGCGTCCGCCGTGAGGGCGGGCTCGCCATCGATCGCCTCGGCATCCATCATGGTGGCGATCCGCTGTAAGGTGGCGAGAATCATCGTCTGCTCCCACCGCGGCAGCCGCGCCAGTTCGGCGCGGAAGCGGTCCTGGAGCAGGGAGGGGGCCGCCGCCACCATGCGGGCTCCCTCCTCGGTCAGTTCGACGACCACCTGGCGGCGATCCCGCCCACCGCGCGTCCGGGTGACGAGACCGCGATCGTGGAGACGATCGAGGATTCCCGTCGCCGTCGCTTGGCTGACTCGCACGGCGCGAGCCAGGGCGCCCACGGTCACCGGCTGGAGGCGCGCGATCCCTTGCAGCGTCAACAGTTGCGGTGCCGTCAACCCGTGCAGGCCGAGCAGCAGCCGCGAATGCAGGTCCGTGGCCCGCGCGATGCGCCGTAGCGCCAGCGTGATCTCCTCTTCCAGGCCCAATACCTTCGACACGGCGCGTGCCTCACCCTTCACCAAGCAATTACTGTGTGTACGAACATTATTCGCACTATCCAAGTGGCGTCAAGCCGACAACCCTTTTCGCGGAGGATGGGCATGACGACAAGTCCTTTGACAGCAGAGATTTACTGAATATTGCTCGCCGACCATCCGGCCTTTGGACACTCGCTTTCGGCGCGAAATGCCAAGGGAGCGAGGACTCGTTCTCTTGAAAAATGGATGGCATACAATGTAAAATACGGGCAGGGGAAAATAGGTAAGGCCAGCGCCGAACGCCGGAAGGGGCGCTGCGTCGACGACGGGCCCGCGGGGGAGCTTCGGGGACGAAATCGCTCCCCCGCGGCGAAACGGTCCTCGCTTCGGAGATCGTGGTCATTCGTACATGTCTCATGGATAAGCAATCCCCTCGAACGGATTGCCGTCCTGACATTTGCGGGCAGCGGAGCAAGCCGAAACCGATCATGTCCGGCTGCCCCCCGGCGACCCCCTGTCATGGCGGTGCGCCGTCTCGGTAGTGTGCGGTTATTGCAAAGTCCCACACACGCCGATGGTAGTGATGGTAGTGCTGGCGCCTGAGCGTTGGAGGAACAGCCGTGCTCCAGCAATTCGTCACCCTGTTCGCCGCACCGACCATCGCTTACGTCGCCCTTGCCGTCCACGCCGGCGAGGTGGGTGCGGTATATCGCATCGCTGGAGATCGAATCGCCGGCGAGACCTACTGCGACGACGGTTCGTCCACCCGCAACGTGATGGTCCGGCCGAGCGGGGAGGACGGCATGGTCGTCCCGCGCGGTTCGACCGACGCCCGCGGCCGGCGTGGGCTGGCCTCTGTGGCGGCGGGCACGAATTGGCTCCGATTTGCGGAGCACGACGCCTCTTTCGTCTGCATCGAGCGTACCGTTTGCGAAGCGGCCGGCCCCCGGGTGCCGCCGTCCGCCGTCGATCCCGCCGAGCCGGCGGCCCGGTCCGACGATACGGCGCCGGACATGGCTGCACTCCAACCGCGGTATCTCCCCTGGCTGCCAATGGCCCTGGCGGTGCTATTCATCCTGGTCTTTATCCTGTGCCTCGCCCTCCCGTGGTGGAACGGGAAGAAGGGGCCGCCGCACGGGTGAGGACTCCTCGGAGGGGGACGCTCGCCGCCGGCCGGTCGTCCCGGTACCGTGAAAACACGGCAGCCGAACTGCGCGGCGGCTGGTCGCCCGTCGAGGCTGAGAGGTATTTCGGACGGCTGCCAGGCCAGCGGGCTGGCTGGCGGAGGCTTTCCGTTCCTGGGATGATCACGATGCGGTGGTGGAGATCCAGGTGTATGGCAGCGGTTCGTACTTTGCTGGCCGCCTTCGCCTTGGCACTGGCACCCTGCGCGGCCGCGGCCCGGTCCGACGAAGCCCCACAATTCCACGTAGTAGGAACCGGGCCGGAATGGGGCGCCGATCTCTTCCAGCCGGTCCTGGAGGCGGCGGTCGAGCGTCTCCCGCAGGTGAGCGTATGACGTTGTGTAACCGGCGTCGCGGAAGATCTCAGCCATGGTCAGCTCGCTGGCCGGCAGGTGCGCATCGTTGAGGAACATACCCGTCGTGGTCGGGTACCGGCCGGTCATCAAGGCAGCCCGGTACGGCGTACACACCGGACAGACCGAGACGGCATTGCGGAAGTTCACGCCTTCCTCCGCCAGCCGGTCGAGGTTCGGCGTCTGCACGTTGGGATCGCCCGCGTAGCCCGTCGCCGAGGCCCGCCATTGATCGGCGAGCAGAAAGAGGACGTTGGGGCTGGTGCCGGTCGCCGGCTCTCCCTGGACCCGCGCCGGCGCCAAGGCCAGGAAGACGCTGCCCACGAGCACGACCTGCACCGCGGCCCGGCTGCGGCCCTCGGTGCACAGGGGAACGGCTGGTTGCATGGTATTCACCTGCTCCGGTCCTGAATTGACGCCCATCGCCCACGCACGTGTCGTCGATTCTGCACTCGCAAAGGGCGTCGTTCAACGCCGGTGTCTCCCGACTCCAGCCCAACCGCATGGAGACGGCCTTGCCGGCCCCGGATTCGCGGCACCAAGCCCCTGGGTCATCACGCCGGCGGGCCGTAGCGGAAGAGGCCGTTGCCGCCGGTGCCCGCGTACAGCCGCGAGGGGTTGACCGGATCGACGATCAGCGTGCTCACGCGGTAGCAGCTAAGACCGTCGAGGGCGAAGGGCTGCCACGTCTCCCCCCCGTCGCGCGAGACCATCACGCCGCGGCCGTTGTTGACGTCGTACTGCTCGTCCTGAAAGGCGGCAAAGATCGTTCCCGGCCGGGTGGGATCGGCTGCCAGGCAGGTCAGGTAGACCCGCGTGCCGCGGTCGCCGTCGCGGGAGCCGGGGCTGTCGAGAAATGCCGACTGATGCGTGCTCGTCCAACTTTCGCCGCCGTCGTCCGACCGGTAGAACGCGTTCGGATAGTCGATCCCGGAAAAGTTCCGGTTTCCCACGTAGATCCTCTTGCTGTCGAACGGATCGATGAGCACGCACTGCGGCTCGACGCCGGTCTTGAGCAGCTCCCAGTGCCCGCCGCCGTCGGTCGTGCGGGCGATGTAGCCGCGAAGGCGGCCTTCCTCGCCCTCGCGCGAACGCACCACCGCCGCCAGGAAGAGTCGCTGCGGATCGCTCGGGTCGAGGACCACGTGTTTGAGGAGGCGGCGGTCCTGCGGGAGTCCCTGCGAACGTTCTTTCCACGTGAGCCCGCCGTCGTCGCTGCGGAATACTCCGAAATCGTTGACGGCCGCGTAGATCGTGCGGCTCGGCAAGGGGCGCCGCGGCACGACCGCCATGCTGAAGACCGCGCCGGGCGGTAGCCCGCTGCCCGCGTGACCGACGATGTGGAACGCGCGGCCGCCGTCGACGCTCTTGTAGATGCGGTGCCCGTCGTAGTTGCGGCCCTTGGAAAGGTAGACGATGTCCGGATCGGCCGGATCGAGCACCACGCACCCCATCCGCCCGTAGCCGCTGTCGATGCCGTTGGTCAGCCGGTAGCAGGTCTTTCCGCCGTCGTCGCTCTTCCAGCAATGTGCGTCCATGTAGCCGAAATAGAGGGTCTGCGGGTTGGAGGGATCGACGGCCAGGGCTTGGTTTCCGTTCATGCAGAGGATCTCGCACCCGCGGCCTCGCCATAGAGCCGGCCGGTCGGCTGTAGGCGGGCGGACCATCTCGGTGGCCACCTGGTTCCAGGTAGCTCCGCCGTCGGTCGTTTGGTAGAGGTCCATGTCGTTGCAGTAGACCAGCCGCGCGGGATCCCTCGTGTCGATGTCGATTCCCGTGACGTTCTCCCCCACGAAGAACCAGGCCGACGCGATGTTGCCCGACTGATTGACCGGTTCCCAGTGCAAGCCGCCGTCGCGCGTGACGAAGAGGCCCGATTGGCGGTGCCAGCCGAGGTAGTAGATGTTCGGGTCCTTCGGATCGGCGATGATCCGCCAGGCTTCTTCTCTGGCGGGGAGCCCCTCGTTGGCCGGCCGCCACGACTGGCCGCCGTCGGTGCTCCGCAGCGCCCCGCCCCGCTCGTCCGGCCCCCGGCTGTAGGCCAGCAGCATCGTCTCCGGCTCGTCCGCCTTGATCGCCAGAAAGGTGGTCAGGTAATCATCCAGCCCGCGGCCGAGACGGTGCCACGACTCGCCCGCGTCGCGGCTGCGGAAGAGGCCGTTCTGCGTGGAGGCATATAGATGCGTGCTGTCGCGTGTATCGAAAAGGAAGCTGAAGACCGAGAGCCTCCGCGCCGGCTCGCCGCCGGGCAGGTCGACCGCCTTCCAGGAATCACCGCCATCGACGCTCTTGAAGATGCGGCCGCCGTGGGTGCCGCCGCGCAGGGCGCCGTAGTCCCGCTCGTGTCCCACGCCTGCATAGACAACGTCCGGATGGTCCGGGTTGATGGCCAGTGCCGAGATAGGCGCGCTGAGGCCGAAGGTCGCCAGCGGCGGCAATCCGCTGCGGCGGAGATGCCAGGTCGTGCCGCCGTCGGTGCTCTTGAGCACGCCGCCGTTGGAGCCGGCATAGACGACGCCGGGATCCCGCGGATGGAAGGCGAACGTGTTGATGTAGGTATTGGGCACGCCCGTGTTGGCGATGCTCCAGCTTCGGCAGCGGTCGCTGCTCCGATACACGCCCCCCACGTCGCCGCCGACCAGGCAGGTGCCGTCGTGGGGGGAGATGGCGACGGTGCGATACCATCCGCCGCCGCCGGGGCCGAGGTTCGTCCAACGCCGATGCTCGGCGTCGACCGGCGACGTCCGCACCGCCAACGCGGGCCGGGTGTTCTCCGAACTCGGCTGCAGTTCGCCGGCCACCTGATCCGGTGAGAGGAACTCGCATCGCCGCAGCCGCAGCGTGTAGCGCTTGCCCGCTTCGCGAGGCTCCCAAAGCGACAGGGCAATCCCCTGCACCGTCTCGGGCGTCTGCCGGTCGAAGTCGGCGAAGAGAAAGGTGCGGCGGTTCCATTCCGGCGGAAAGCGGTGGTCCTCGTGGTGGATGGCCACGGGCTGCCCGCGGCCATCCAGCAGCGCGACCCGCGAGACGAGGACACCCTGTCCCGCGGATTCCGCACCCCGTCCTTCCAATACCAGCCGGTCCATGCCGGCCAGGGAAAGGGGGCGGCGGAAGACCAGCATGACCTGGGCGCCGGGCGAATCCGACCGCACCTCCGCGCGCAGGTGAGCCGCGTCGTCCGCAGCGACAAGCTGCAGCGTTTCGCCGGGCCGGACGCGGCTAGCCGCCAGGTCCACGTCGATGAACGGCTCGTCGGCGGCAGCGGACGATCGAGAGAGGAAGGTGGCGGCACCGGCGGACGCCGAGGAAACCAGGAAGCTGCGGCGACGCATGGGGGTACTCCAGGTGAGTCGGTGTCGTTGTTCTGCAAAGTCCTCCCTCCGCCGGAACGGCTTTCGGTTGTACCCCGTGAAGCTCCGTGGAGCAACGTGCAAGCGGGGGGAATCAGCCCCGGCACCCTTTCCACGCGCGGGCCAGCGCGCCCATGCTCGCCACGGCGACGGCAGTGAGGACGACGGCGGGCAGGCGGTTCCCATAGATCCAGTAGCCGGTGGCGAACAGGCTGCTGTAGACGGCCACGGAGCCGATCACCATGCAAAGGATGCCTGCGGGCACGTTCCACTCGGCCACGCCCTCTTCGAGAAGCTCGCCGTCGGCGCGCGCCCGCGCGACAACGGCCTTCCATCCCGGTCCGCCCGCCCGCGTGAGCTTGAGGAAGCGCCGCAGCACGGCCTCCTCGGCCGGCGGGGTGAGGAGGGTGACCAGCATCCAGATGATCGTGGTAAGGCCGACGCCGATCACGATCCTCCACTCCCCGGCCAGGTCCGCCCACTGGGGGAAGACGCGGGCATGGAGAAACTGGAAATAGACCGCGACCAGGAACGAACCGACCATCGCCGCCAATTCGCTGTAGGCATTGATCCTCCACCAGAACCAGCGGAGGATGAAGAGCAGGCCGGTGCCGGCACCCACCTGGAGCAGGATGTGGAACGCCTCGAGCGCATGGCTCAGCAGCAACGCCAGTCCGCTGCCGAAGATGATCAGCACCAGGGTCGAGACGCGGCCGGCGAGGACGAGCTCCCTCTCGTCGGCGGAAGGGCGGCAGAAGCGGCGGTAGACGTCGTTGACGACGTAGGACGAGCCCCAGTTGAGGTGCGTCGAAATCGTCGACATGTAAGCGGCCGCCAGGGAAGCGAGCACGAGCCCGAGCAGGCCCGAGGGGAGGAAAGTGAGCATCGCCGGGTAGGCCATGTCGTCGCGGAGCACGCCCGGATCGACGTGCGGGAAGGCCGCCTGGAGGGAATCGAGCGTGGGAAAGACAATCAATGAACTGAGGGCCACGATGATCCAGGGCCAGGGTCGCAGGGCGTAGTGGGCCACATTGAAGAGGAGGGTCGCCCCGGTGGCGTGCGACTCGTTCCTGGCGGCGAGCATCCGCTGGGCGACGTAGCCGCCGCCGCCCGGCTCGGACCCGGGGTACCACACGCTCCACCACTGGACCGCCAGGGGGATGATGAAGACCGAGAGGAGGAGCTCCGTGTCGCCGAAGTCGGGGAGCAGGCTGAGCTTCGACCGCACGGCATCGTGGGTGAGCATCCCGCCGAGCCCGCCGACTTCGGGGTGCTGGACGGCGACGACCGCCGCCGCCACAGAGCCGGTCATGGCCAAGGCGAAAAGGAGGAAGTCGGTGAGGATCACGCCCGTGAGACCGCCGAGCATGCTGAAGACCGCGGTGACGATTGCGGCGATGAGGATCGTCTCCAGGGGGGTCAGACCGAGCATCACGCCGCCGATCTTGATCGCCGCCAGAGTGACGGCGGCCATGATGAGCACGTTGAAGAAGACCCCCAGGTAGATCGCCCGGAAGCCGCGGAGAAACGCGGCCGGCTTGCCGCTGTAGCGAAGCTCGTAGAACTCGATGTCGGTCATCACGCCCGACCGCCGCCAGAGCCGCGCGTAGACGAACACGGTCAGCATGCCGGTCAAGAGAAAGGCCCACCACCGCCAGTTCCCGGCCACGCCGTCCTGCCGAGTGATGTCGGTCACGAGGTTTGGTGTATCCGAGGAAAACGTCGTGGCCACCATGGAGACGCCCAGGAGCCACCAGGGCATGTTCCGCCCGGAAAGGAAAAACGTGGTGGCGTTACGGCCCGCCCACCGGCTCACCCCCACCCCTACGATAAGGCTGACGGCAAAGAATCCGAAGATCATCGCCCAGTCGACAGCGGCGAGCTGGGTGGTGCCGGAGATCCGGTTCAGCCAGGCAGTGATTCCGTCGAGCATGAGAAGGTCCTTGGCGAAAGTGACGGGGGAACAAAAAGGGGTGAGGGTACCTTACGAGGCGAGCGGACGGTAGTCGATGCCGAAGGCAACGAAGGTGCGAGGTGCCGCCGGAGGCGGCCGAGGAAGTTGACGCAGATGCGTGCCGTCTTCGTCCGTCATCCGCAGCACTCGCCCCGACATGTGCCCGCTCGTTGTTGGCGGCTGCCCGGGCCGCTGCCGCAGCGTCGCCGATAACGGGGATTCTATAAGGGATGTCACCGTGCAGCCAGAATCGTGCCTCGATTTGGTGGCGGATCTTCGCGTCGGCCCCCCCGCCGTCTGCCAGCACGAGGGGCGCGGACGTCGAAGGCCACCGGGCCGGGCTGGCGGCGACGGTGACGAACGTGGCGGCGGGCGTGCAGCGGGCCCTGGTGCGGCTTCCCGGCCGAAGCCATACTGTGGGACCTGGGGGAACGCATTGCCTGAAGGCCATGGACCCGGCCGCACCGAGGAGCCCGCGCAGGAAACGGGCAGGAAATACCGACCAGAATGCCGCCGGGTCCACGGCTTCCCACGGCAAGCATCCACGCCCTTTCCGGGAGCCTCCGGCGGTCGTCGTGCTGGGGCCCATCGCAGGGAGGCCTGGAGGACGGGACTCGAATTCCATTCGGAGGTTTGCTGCCATGAAACCGCAGATAGGCACCTGCTTTGCCGCCGGAGCACTCTTCCTCGCGTGCCTGCCCCAGGCCGTGCCCGCCCAGGAGAACCTCTTCCGAAATCCCACCTTTGAACAGGTGGATGCGCAGGGCCGTCCCGTGGACTGGAGCCCCGTGGACTATCGCACCGCGGCCGTGGCTCTGACTGGCGATGACGGCGGCAAGATGGGGAGCCGATATGTGATTCTGCGGGCTACGGCCGATGACCAGAGGGCCGCCTGGCGCCAGCACGTCCCGTGGGACCCGGAGGTGCGCGGGGTGACGGTGACTGGCTGGTACCGCACCGTGGACGTGGCCTCGACCCAGGGCAGGGGCGCATCCATCCGCTTCATCTTCAATGAGGAGCCCGGACGCTGGGCCCCGCACCTGGACATCCAGACCGCCTTCTATCCCCCCGCGGAAGACTGGACGCAGGTGCAGACCACCTTTGCTGTCCCCGAGGGCACCCGGGACCTCATCATCGAACTATTCCACTGGTGGACGCCGGGCGAGACCCACTGGGACCACGTGGCGATTCGCCCTGCCACCGAGACGGAGTTGATCCAGAACCTGTTGCCGCCGGACCGCGCAGTGGACCGCGAGCCCACCCCCGGACGCAACCTGCCTTATGCCCCCGCACACGGAGAGACCGTCACGCTCAACCCGCCGCCCTTCCGCTGGCTCCCCTCCGGGAGCTACATGGATGTTACCTACCGTCTCCAGGTATCGCGCGACGCGGAGTTCACCGAGCCCCTGCAGACCGATCTGGCGGAGCTGAAGTACTGCGCGGAGATGCTGACAACGCCCCTGGAGCCGGGCACCTGGTACTGGCGGTACGGGGTGGAACTTCCGGATTCCCCCTTGGCGCACCTCCCGGTGGTCTGGAGCAGGGCGCGGGAATTCGAGGTGACGCCGGAGGCCGACCTTTGGCCTTACCCCGGCCCGGAGGCATTCACGGTGCCCAACACCCGCCCCCGGTTGCTGATCCGCGCCGCGGACCTCCCAGAGCTGCGGCGCCGGGCGGCGGAGGGTGACCTGCAGGGAGCGGCAGCGAGCCTGTTGGGCTCCGTAGCGCGCCACGCCGCGGAGGACCTGGTGCCCGAGCCCGACTTCCTTCCTGACGACCGCGCCCTGCGCGGGCCGGCATATACGCTGGTCTTCCGGGAAACGCGGCCCCCCATGGACGCCATGGAGCGCGCCGCCCTCGCCTACCTGCTCACCGGAGACGAGGCGGCCGGCGCCGAGGCCAAGCGCCGCATCCTCCACTTCTTCTCCTGGGACCCCCAAGGATCCACCGGCTACTTTCACAATGACGAGCCTGCCATGTGGGTCATGATGCGCGGCGTCCGGGCGTATGACTGGACGCACGACGTGTTCACGGAGGAGGAACGCGCCCTGGTGGAACAGTCGATGCGGACCCGGGCCGCAGACATGTATCGCCACCTCCTGCGGCGGCCCTTCGAAAACAACCCCTTCGAGAGCCACGCCGGACGGACCATCGGCTTTTTGGGCGAGGCAGCTATCGCCTTCTTCCACGAGTGGGAGGAGGCCCCGGAGTACCTGGACTACATTACGCGCATCTACTGGGGCGTCTATCCCGCCTGGGCCCGCGACGGCGGCGGTTGGAACGAGGGTCCCCTCTATTGGGACGCCTACATGGGCTTCGCCCTGCACTTCGTCCTGGCCCTGCGCGAGGCCACGGGCATTGATCTGGCGCAGCGTCCCTTCTTTGCCAATACCCCGTATTACCGCCTGTATCTTGCGCCCCCCCACTCACAGATGTCTCCGTTCGGCGACGGGACGGAATGGCGGCCCAGGCGTCCCGGGAGCCTCATGTACTGGTTCAGTACGCTCAACCGGGACCCGGTGCTGCGCTGGTACGCCGAAGCGGCAGGTGCCGGGCCGGGATCGAGCGTCCTGGGGGTGCTGCTCCGCGATGATGCCATCGGTGCCCGGTCCCCTGTCGACCTGCCGACCGCGCGTCTGTTTCCCGGGGTCGGTCTTGCCGTTATGCGGACAGATCTCGTCGATGGAGCCAACGACGTGGGCTTCATCATGAAGTCCAGCCCCTTCGGCGCGGTCTCCCACGGCCACAATGACCAGAACTGCTTCGTCCTGGAGGCCTACGGGGAGGCCCTGGCCATCTCTACGGGATACTACAACCGCTACGGCTCCCCTCACCACGCGAACTGGACCCGCACCACCCGCGCCAAGAACGGCATCACCTTCGACGGCGGTGAGGGGCAGGACCGCGGCTGGGTCGCCCGCGGCTGCATCACCGCTTTCGCCCACGGCGACGACTTCGACCTTGCCGTCGGGGATGCCACGGAGGCCTACGGCGGGCGTCTCACCCGCGCCCTGCGCGAGGTGGTCCACGTCCGCCCCGGCATCTTCGTGA
>SKOZ01000087.1 GCA_007119795.1 Planctomycetales bacterium
AGCGTCACCGGGCGATGTTCGACACCTTAGCGGAGGTGGAGCGGTCGCACATCCCCTTCCCGGACGAACCGCCCATCGTCTGGCCCGAGGCGGAGCACTGGCGGCGGCTCTCCGAGCGCCGCATCCGCGAATACGAGGCGATGGACCTCGCCGCACCCGACCCGCGGGAGCGCGCCATCTACGAAGCGCTCCGGGAGCGCGTCACAATAGGTCCCTTCGACGCCGATCCGCTCTCTTTAGTCATCCAGGATATTCAGGGCTATCGGGCTGCCCAGAACCTCCCCGAGATCAGCATCATCGTCGACCGGCGGGCCATCGAAGACGACCCTCTGGGGCTGGCCACCGATCCGCCGATCACGATGGATCAGCCACTCACGGATATCACCCTCCGCTCCGCGCTGCGCCTGATGCTCAACGAGGTGGACCTCACCTACATGGTCCGCGACGAGGTCTTGTTGATCACAACGCCCGACGTGGCCGAGTTCCACCTCGTAACCAGGGTCTACCCGATCCCCGACCTTGTCATCCCCGTGAACCCCTTCATGGCGGGCGGCATGATGGGTATGGGTGGAATGGGGATGATGGGTGGCATGGGCGGCATGGGGATGGGAGGAATGGGTGGCATGGGCGGCATGGGAGGTATGGGCATGGGAGGCATGGGAGGCATGGGAGGCATGGGCGGCTTTGGCGGGGGTGGTCGCGGCATGTGGAACGTGCCCCCGCGCGGCGCGCCGGCGGATGGGATCGTGCCGCAGGGCAACAACGGGGGCTTCGGGCTGTTTTCCGTGGTTGACGACCTGAGCCTGACGCCGGACGGTGCGGTGCGCGATGAAGCGGTTGCCCAGCCGGAGGTCATCCAGGTGGAAGTGGCCGAGGGCGAAGACCCGGCCGAAGTTTGGGACGCCTACTTTCGCACCCACGACCCCGAGGACGCCGCCGTCCGCGACGCCGTCCGCCGGCTGATGGGCGAGCGGCAGTACGACCACATCATCGCCCTGGTCAAGGCGGTGCTCCGCCACGGCCGCCCGCAGCCGTGGATGTACGAGGCCCTCAACCTGGCCATGCAGATCGAGGGCCACTCGGCCGAGGAGGTCGAGCGGGTGGTGATGTCGGCCGTGGAGTTCGCCCAGACTCCCGAAGACCTGATGTTCATCGCCGCCTACCTCTCCGACATGGGGCGGTACGGCCGGGCGTTGAGCCTCTACCGCCAGGTGGCGCGAATGGTCCCCCTGCGGCACGAGCCGTACGTGCTCGGTCTCCGCGCCGCGCAGCGGGCGGACGACCTGGAAGGCCAGAAGTGGGCCGCCCTGGGGATCCTGGGCCAGGCCTGGCCCAAGGATCATTCCCACGTCTGGAACGCCGGGGTCGGTACGGCGCACGAGATCGTCGAGCGGCTGGAGGCCGAGAATCGCACCGCCGAACTGGCCGAGTTCCGCGCCGCGCTCGACGAGGCGGTGGTCCGCGACGTGGTGGTCCACGTCTCCTGGACCGGCGACGCGGAGATCGACCTTCTGGTCGAGGAGCCGGCCGGTACGGTCTGCTCGTTCCGTAGCCCCCGGACCCCGGCCGGAGGCATCCTCTTGGGTGCCGACCTCTCACAGGTCGACCGCGTGGGCTCGCCCGGCGGTTCGGCGATCTACGTGGCGCCGCAGGGATTCTCGGGCGACTACCGTGCCCTGGTGCGGCGCGTGTGGGGGAATCCGACGGCCGGTCGGGTGAAGGTGGACGTCCACGTCCACTACCGCAGCGGCCGGGAAAAGACGATCAGCCGCTCGATCCCACTCGTCGATGGCGAGGCCCTGGTGCAGTTCGACCTCAACGACGGCCGGCGGGCCGAGCCCATTGAAGAGCAGCAGCTTGCCGTGGCCGCGGCCCGGCAGGCCGAGGTGGGCCGGCACATTCTGGCACAGCAGGTGGCGGCGGCCGTGGACCCGCGTGCGGTGGCCCACCTGGCGCAGACGCAGGGCGTCGCCATCGCCGAAGGGAGCGACGGCAGCGGCGTGCAGGTGCCGGAGGGGACGCTCCCCTGGGTCGTCCGCCGCGGCGCCGTCGGCTACCAGCCGGAGATCACTTGGATCCCGGAAGGCACCATGGCAATGGTAACGGCCGTCGTCTCCGCCGACCGGCGCTACGTGCGGATCACCCCTTCGCCCAATTTCTCGGCCATCAGGGAAGTGAACACCTTCAACTTCTTCACTGGCGAAGGGGATGTCGGCATAGGGGGGACCGGCGGCGCTGGATTCGGCGGCGACATCGGCGGCATCGGTGGCGGCTTCGGCGGCGGCTTCGGCGGTGGCGGCGGCTTCTTCTAGGAATTGCCACCGCGAATCCCTTGCGCCTTTCCGTTTGCGGCGGCGCGCGGGGGGCCGACCGCCGCTCGCGCCCGATCGACCGAGCCGGGGCCAAGCTCCAAATAGCTGCCTTCCCATCGACGACCTCTCGCTCGTCGAGCGGGCGCAGCCGAAGTTCGACCGGGGGGAGGTGGAGGGCCGGCTGTCAGGGTGGGGCGGTTCCGGCGATTCGCCGCACGAGAAGCCGGCGACTAGCCGCCGATCATCCCCAGCGCCCAGAAGCCATAGGCAATCGGTGCCGCAGGGAGGAGGGAATCGACGACGTCGAGGACACCTCCCAGGCCGGGGAGCCAGGTGCTGGAATCCTTTCTGCCCGCATCGCGTTTCAGGAGCGACTCGGCCAGATCGCCCACCATGCCCACGACCGCCAGCGTCAGGCCGAAGGCAAGCCATCCCCACCAGGGTGCGGGTATGGCGGGAGCCCCGTCGATGGCGGGCACGATCCAGGTGAAGCTGAGCCAAGCGGCCAGCACCGCCGCCGCCAAGGCGCCGCAAGCTCCCTCGACGGTCTTTCCGGGGCTCAGACGGGGTGCGAGCCGCCTCCTCCCCAGGTAGCGGCCCACGAAGAAGGCCCCCACGTCGGAAAACTTGACCACGAAGATCGTGGCCACCAGTGCGCCCAGCCCCCAGTCGATGCGGAGCCGGGCTGCCAGGCCTAGCGACAAGCCGAGGTAGCCGACGGCGAAGACCCCGCAGGCAAGGTTCGCCGTCGCCCCGCCGGGTTCGCGGAAGCGGAGCGTCTCGACGAGCATCGCCAGGAGGATTCCCAGGGCCAAGGCGAGCAGCGGTCCCAACAGCGGCGGCGCGGCGGGGAGCAGGAAGTCGAGCCAACTGCCGGCGTAGACCAGCAGGCTTCCCCCGTAGACCGCCGCCGGCGAGGGTTGCATCCCCCGTGCGGCGGCCAGGTCGATGAGCTCGCGGCAGGCCAAGAGGAGGAAGACCGCTCCTAGCGGTCCCAGCCAGATCCCCGGCACCGCGGCGCGGTGGTCCAGGTAGCCGCAGGCGAAGAGAACGGCAAGGATCGCTACGGCCACGGGGATGCGCTGGGAGAGCATGGGGCGTTCCGAGTCGGGCGGGGGAAGGGGGGGGTGGGAGCCGCGGTGGGGAAGCTTTCTCCTGCGACGGGGGGATGACCGAAGAGCAACGTCCCGAAGCGGGGAGAAGAGGGACCGGAGCGATCCGCGATCCCCTCCCAGCAGCATTCCGTTCCTTCCTCGCGTGCTCCCGAGACGCTCCTTTCCCAGGAACAACCGCCACCGTCGCACGTCGAGCTACGCGCCGTGCGGGCCGGCCGCGGGCAGGCAGCCGCGGAGGCCGCCGAAGCGGCGCTCCCGGGCGGCGTAGTCGCGGATGGCCTCGCGGAAGAGCGCGCCGTCGAAGTCGGGCCAAAGGGCGGACGTAACCCAGATCTCCGCGTAGCTGATCTGCCAGAGGAGGAAGTTGCTCACCCGCATCTCTCCGGCGGTGCGGATCAACAGGTCGGGATCGGGCATACCTGCCGTGTCGAGGTGGGCGTCGAGGGTCGCCTCGTCGATGTGTTCCGGGGCGAGCGTCCCGCGGCGGACCTCTTCGGCGATGCGGCGGACGGCGGAGACCAGCTCGGCACGGCCGCCGTAGTTGATGGCCAGGCAGACGGAGAGACCGCTGTTCCCCCGGCTCATGGCCACGGTCTTGTCCACCTCGGCGAGGATCGGCTCGGGGATCCCCTCGCGGCGGCCGATGATGCGGAGCCGGAGGTTCTGCTTCGCGATCGTGGAGCGCTCCTCGATGACGAACTGCTCGAGGAGCTGCATGAGGAAGTCGAGCTCCTCGCGGGGGCGTTTCCAGTTCTCGCTGGAGAGGCAGTAGAGCGTCAAGTGCTCCACGCCCAGCCGGACCGCTTCTTCGGTCACGCGGCGGACGCTGGCCGCGCCGCGGCGGTGCCCCTCGATCCGCGGCAGCCCGCGGCGCTGCGCCCAGCGCCCGTTGCCGTCCATGATGACGGCGATGTGCCGCGGGCGGGCTTCCCGTGGCACGTCGAAGGCGTCGGCGGCGGAGGCGGAGGAAAGCTCGGGCATGACGGAAATACCTCGCCGGGGCGGCGAATCGCACACGCCCGGACGACGGCGCGGTGCAGTTTTCCTACGGGGCGGATGGTTGCGGTAGCTGGCAAGGTGGGCCGAATACTCCTCTCCGGCCCGTGGCGGTATCCTCTACGGTACGGCCGGCTCCGGGGTTCCGCTGGCCAGGATCGTCTGCCGCCGGTCGGGCCCGACCGAGACCATCTTAACGGGCCGGCCGACGAGCTGGCTGATCCGCTCCAGGTAGCGGCGGGCGGCAGGCGGCAACTCGCCCATGGTGCGGGCGGCGGTGAGGTCTTCGTCCCAGCCGGGGAGCGTCTCGTAGACCGGCACGGCACGGCGGAGGTCGTCGACGTGGCTGGGGAAGTCGGTAACCCGGCGGCCGCCGATCTCGTAGGCTACGCAGAGCTTCAACTCCGGAATCGTACTCAGAACGTCGAGGAGCATCACCGCCAGGGCATCCACGCCGCTCAAGCGGGCGGTGTAGCGCGCCGCCACGGCGTCGAACCACCCGCACCGCCGCGGGCGGCGGGTGACCGTGCCGTACTCGTTCCCCTGCCGGCGGATCGTCTCGCCGGTGGGATTGTCCTGCTCGGTGGGGAAGGGGCCGCCGCCGACGCGCGTCGTGTAGGCCTTGACCACCCCCAGGACCTCGGTGATGTGGCGCCCCGGGATGCCCGACCCCGCCGAGACCCCGACGCCGGAGCTGTTGCTGCTGGTGACGAAGGGGAAGGTGCCGTGATCGACGTCGAGCAAGGCGCCCTGGGCTCCCTCGAAGAGGAGCCGCTTGCCGGACTCCACGGCATCGAGGAGCAGGGCGGTGGTGTCGGCGACCATCGGGCGGAGCCGATCCGCATAAGCGCCGTATTGGCGGCAAATGGCTGCCGCGTCGAAGCGCGGCGCGCCCTCCCCGTCGAGCCCGGCGAGCGCCCGCTCCTTGGCGGCGGCGATGGCTGCGACCCGCTCGGCGAAACCCTCGCGGTTCAAGTCGCCGAGGCGGATGGCGTGCGCGCGGCCGACCTTGTCGCGATAGCAGGGGCCGATGCCCCGCTGGGTGGTGCCGATCGCCTCGCCGCCGGTGCAGTCGCTGTCGAGGAGGCGGTCCTCGGCGAAGTGCCAGGGGAAGATGACGTGCGCGCGGTCGCTGAGCACGAGTTTCCCGGCGGGATCGATTCCGCGGGCGAGCAGACCGTCGAGCTCCTCGAGGAGGCTCGCGGGGTTGATCACCACCCCGCCGGCGACTACGCAGGTTACGCCTGGGTGAAAGATGCCGCTGGGCACGAGGGAGAGCTTGTACTTCTTCCCCTCCATGACGACGGTGTGGCCCGCGTTCGAGCCGCCCTGATAGCGGACGACGTAATCGTGCTCGGCGGTCAGGAGGTCGACGATCTTCCCCTTCGCCTCGTCGCCCCATTGCAAGCCCACCACACAAGTCACTGGCACGGCAACCGCCTCCGACTCCTCCAATTGACGCTCTCGCCGGCCGAGGCCGGCCACTTTCCAAACGTACCAGTTTAGCCCCCGCGGCGATGGTCCGTCAAGGGTGTTGATCGCACCCCCTGTGGAGCTAGTTGGCCGGTCGCGGTCAACGTCCCGTTCGTTTCCGGGCACCCCCTTCCTCCTCCGGGAGACAGCCAGAGGAAGAGAATGTGGTTCGTCGCTGGTGACGGATCGGTGGGGTTTTCGTGGTTGGTGCCAGGCACGGGTGGTTTTCCTAACCCTTACTGCCTGTGCGATCGATCAATCTTGTAAGGCCCCGTGAGCGTGTGTATGCCGGTGGAGGGCCGCAGGACCGGACCCTACCTGGAGTCGATCCGTGCGAAGGTATCTGTTCGCATCGCTGAGCATGGCGGTCTTCACTCTGGCGGCGTCGGCCGCGCAGCCGGCCTTCTCGGCCGAATGGTTCCGCGCCCTGGCCGTGCGGTTGACGGCGACCCCCCAACCGCCCCCCGATCCAACCCGGCGGCCCCCCGCCATTCGCCCCTACAACGCCTCGGATCCCCGCTTCGGACCGGAGATGCGGGCGCCGACGTACCTGTGGGGCTCGTTCGGAGCCCGTCCGGGTTTCGAGTGGATCGGCCCGCACTACGGCTACTCCCGCGACTTCCATCAGCATGCCTTCCGCCGCGGCTATTGAAGCGGGGCGGTGGCATTGTCGCGGCGGCGCGAGCGGGCAAGAATGGGGGTATGGAGCCCATCTACCTCGACCACAACGCCACCACGCCGGTCCGGCCCGAAGCCCTCGAGGCCATGGCCCGCGCCGCGACGGACTATCCCGCCAACCCCTCCAGCCGCCACCTCCCCGGCCAGCGGGCCCGGCGGAAGCTGGAGGAGACCCGCGAGGCGATCGCCGCCCTGCTGGGCGCCGACCTCACTTCGCCGCAGCCCGACCGCCTCCTCTTCACCAGCGGCGGCACCGAGGCCAACAACCTGGCCGTGCTCGGCATCGGCCGCGCGGGCCGCGGGCCGGGCGCGCCGCGACTGGTGATCTCGGCGGCCGAGCACTCCAGCGTCCTCGGTCCGGCCGAGCGGCTGCTCGACAAGGGTTGGCAGGTGGATACGCTGGGGCTCGACCCCCAGGGCCGCGTCCGCGTCGAGCAACTCGGAACCTTGCTCATCCCGGCGACCCGGCTGGTGAGTGTGATCCTCGCCAACCACGAAATGGGCGTCGTCCAACCCATCGCCGAGATCGCTGCCCAGTGCCAGGCGGCAGGCGTCCCCCTGCACACCGATGCCGTCCAGGCCGCCGGCAAGATGCCCGTCGCCTTCCGCCGCCTGGGCGTAGCGGCGATGTCGGCGACGGCGCATAAGTTCCACGGACCCTTGGGAATCGGGGCTTTGCTCCTCAAGGAGGGCGTGGCGCTCGACCCGCTTCTCTTCGGGGGGCCGCAGCAGGGCGGCCTCCGCCCCGGCACGGAGATGCTGGCGCTGGCGGTGGGGATGCACGAGGCCCTGCGTCTGGCCTGCGCAGAGATGGAGGCCGAGCGCCGGCGGCTCGCCGCCCTCCGCGACCGCTTCGAGGCAAGGCTGCGGAGCGTCGTGCCCAACGCGGTGATCCATGGTGCGGCTGCCGAGCGGCTGCCCAACACCAGCAATGTGGCCTTCCCCGGGCTCGACGGCCAGGTCTTCTTCACGGCCTTGGACATGGCCGGTGTGGCCTGCTCGATCGGTTCCGCCTGCAACAGCGGTTCCACGGAGCTCTCCCCGACCCTCTCAGCCCTGGGCATCCCTACGGCACTCGTCGGCAGCTCCCTCCGCTTCAGCCTGGGCCGCACCACCACCGAGGCCGACATCGACAAGGCCCTCGGCCGCATCGAAGAGGTCGCCACGGCGCTTTCAGCGTGATCTCCAGGGGGTTGGGCGGCGGCGAGACCCGCTGAACAATGCGACGGGGTGGAGATTCTCGAGCGCATCCGTTCTCAAACTGCGGCTTTTGGGGTCGCGCGAGTGTCCCGCTGAAGCGGGAAGAACCCCCTTATACCGCATACCCCCCATGCTGCCCCGCCCGCGGGTCGATGCCATGGTACGCAGAGGTAGCGGTCTGGAGCCGGGCGTCTTGTCACCCCAGGGGCGGGAAACGGCGACGCCCGGCAAACTGGCCTGGAAACCTTTCGTGGTTCTGCCGATGATTCCATTGGGGTACCGGTGACCGGTTTGCGCGGTCCTGCCGGGAGCGGGCCCACGACAGAGGGATCGAAAGATGGACAGCATCAGGACAGAGAAGTCCCATGTGCCGTGGATCGCCGGGCGTTCCACTCGCGTCTTCGCGATGGTCTTGGCCCTGGGGGCGGCGCTCGCCACTCCTGAGGAGCGGGCGTGCTCGGCCGGCACCTGGAGCGGCCACAGCCAGCCAGATTTCCGACAGCCGTATCCTCCGCCGCCGGGCAGCGCTTCCCCGTCCGCGGAGGCGGCAGCCATCCCCTCGTCGCCGGACCTGGATCCGCTGCAGGTCGATGACCGTACCTGGGGCCTTCCCGGCCATGCCTCGCCGGACCTTGCCGGTCCCGGCCTTCCGCCTTCCAGTCCCTTCAGCCCCTACCCGGCAACAGGCGAGCCGGCGCTCCCCGGGGCGGCGCATGCGGCAGGAACGCCGCGGGCGGGGCGATCCGTCTACGTCGATCTCGCCCCCTCCCTTTACGACGAGGGCCCCTGGTTCTGGCAAGTCCTGCCCGACGGCCTGATCTACCAGTCGTACATGGCCGGTGCCAAGGAGTCGCGGATGTCGGCCGTCTGGGCCCACGAGGCCCAAGAGGGCTGGATCTGGGACGTGGCCCTCGGCGGCAGGATGCCCATTTTCCGCTATGGGACCGGCGGTCCCACGCGAATCCAGGGCTGGCAGGTCGACGTCGAAGGGGCGGCGTTTCCCCGCCTGGACCTCGAAGAGGAGTGGGACCTTCTGGCCACCGACTTCCGCTTCGGCATCCCGGTCACCTATGGCCGCGGGCGCTACCAGATGAAGATTGCCTATTACCACCTGAGCTCTCATCTCGGCGACGAGCTGATGCTCAAGCAGCCGCACATCCCCCGCATCAACTTCACCCGCGACGCCTTCGTCTGGGGCCATTCCTTTTTCGTCACCGAGAGCATCCGTCTCTACGCCGAAGCCGCCTGGGCCTTCTACATCGATGGCGGCGCCAAGCCTTGGGAGTTCCAGTTCGGCGTCGACTACAGCCCGCCCGACCCGACGATCGGCATCCGCCCCGTCCCCTTTTTCGCCGTCAACGGGCATCTCCGCGAGGAGGTCGACTTCGGCGGCAACCTCGTCGTCCAGGCCGGCTGGCAGTGGCGCGGCCCCACCGCCCACCGCTTCCGCATGGGCTTCCACTACTACGTGGGCCAGAACGAACAGTACCAGTTCTTCGACCAGTACGAGAGCAAGGTGGGCATGGGCCTCTGGTACGACTTCTAGGATGCCGCGGCCGGCAGGCGCCGGCGGCCGGCTCACTCGGCGCCCGCGCCCGAGAGCGCGGGGGTTCCGCCCCGGTCTCCTTCGGCGGACGGATCACCCGTGAAGGTAAAGACCCGCCCGCGTTTCTCGACCACGGCCCCGTTTTCCAGCACCAGGACCACCTTCCCCAGGTATCTCGGCCGTGCGGGGTCGACGGGGTTGGGGCGGTCGGCCGCCGTCCCTCCGGCCTGTGCGACGAGCACGCCGCCAACCACCTCCGCCTCTTCGAGGAGGGTGTGGGAGTGCCCTCCAATGATGACGTCGAAGCGGTCCACCGCCTCGGCCAGCCGGCGGTCGGTGCGGTAGCCGATGTGCGTGAGGGCCACAAAGACGTCGTGCTCGTCGGCAAGGGGGAGGAACTCGCGGGCCGCCTCGATCGCGTCCCGCATGGCGACGCCCTCCTTGGGGTTCGCCACCGAAAGGCCCAGCACGGCTACGGTCAGGTCGTTGTCCGTAGTGAGGACGGTATAGGGTTGGGGCTGCGGGAGGCGGTCGGTGGAGACGGTGACGTTGGCCGAGAGGAGGGGAAAGCGGGCTTGGGCAAGAGCCTCCCGCGTGAGGTCGTCGATGTAGTCGAGTTCGTGGTTGCCGAGCGTCATGGCGTCGTAGCCGAAGGCGTTCATCTCCGCGATGATCCCGCGGCTCTGCCGGGCGTAGAACTCGGGGCTGGGCTCGTTCCACAGATTCGCATGGCGGATGAAGACGTCGCCCGCGCTCAGCAGAAAGACGTGGCGGTACCGGCTGCGGATCGCGTCGATCTTGGCGGCAACGGCCTCGCGGTGGTTGAAGTTGAAGTGGTGGTCGTTGTCGTGCAGGAGGACCACGGTGGCCCGGACGGGATAGACGAGCGCCAGGGGAGCCGCGGACGTCTCCACGCGCACACGCCCGGCACCTTGCGGCCCCGCCAATTCGATGAGCTTTGCCGCTGTACGGTCGGCGGCCAGTGCGAACCGCCCCTCTCCGTCGCTCGTCGCCGAGGCAATGCGGGGACGGGCCGCCTCCGCGGCCTCGCGAGGTCCCAAGAGACGGACCTCGATCCCGGCCAAGGCCCGGCCGCCGCGGTCGGATACCGTCCCGCGGATCGTCTCTCCCCCTGCCACGCCGAGGAGGGTGGCGAATGCCGCCAAGGGCGCCCCCAGCATCCGCCACGACACCGCACCACCCCCCCAAAAAACCGCTTCCCTGACATTGTCCTGTACCTCCGGCATTCTTCTCGAACGTGGTGTTCCCGGCGGTGCGGAGGATCGATTCGTGCTCCCGGCACGACCAACTCACGGCAAACCCAGGGGGTTTTCGATCCACTGCCGGTAGCAGGGGCCGCAGAGGCGGAAATCGATCTCTCGGTAAACCTGGTTCATGGCCTCCTCGGCGGAGAGGTCTCGCATCGCCGCGATCAGCCGCGTGATTTCGGCGGCGGTATCGCGATCCAGATCCTCCTCGGTGAACGCCGGCGGCGTGGGATCGGCCACGGCTTCGATCCGCACCACGTAGAAATCGCCCGATCCGGGCAGCAGTTCGGCGGCGCAGCGCCGGCAGACGAGCCGGCGGGGCGCCTTGCGATTCGGGGCGTTCATGGGCGGCCCTCCGGCGGCCTGAAATCGTCAGTCCCCCGCCGGCTCGATGCGCTGGTCGCTCTCCGCCGCAGCCGCGCCGCGGACTCCGCCCATGAGCCCCAGAGCCGGCACCCGCGCTGCAGTGCGATGAATACGGTCGCTTTCGAGCTTCATGATCCTCTCCTCCGCGGTGTGTCATTCGTGGTCCTTGCGGCCCGACCGGCGGCGCCGTCCGCGTCGGCGCATCGTCGCCGCGCCCCGCCCTACGGCGCCGCTCCCATAGCCGCCCGCAGCCGCGCCTCGGCTTGTCCGCTCCAGTAGCCGCAATCGAGTTCGAGAAAGACCGAGGTGTAGGGGATCGTCAGGTCGGTCTTGACGATGAGGACGCGGAACGCCTCACCGGCCTCGTCGAGGGCGGCAATGATCTCCTCGTGCGGCCGGATCTCGATGGGCCGATCGCCGAGGATTGCGTCCAGCCGGGTGCGGTATGCAGAGACACCCGGGGCATCATCCTCGGGCACCTGCTCCAGCTCCGCATCGAGGTAGACCACCGGCCGCACGTGGGCGGCGGCGTCCAAGGCCTCGAGAACCGCCTCAACCAACGCGAGCTGATCGCTCCGCGCCATCAGCGTCTCGATGCCGGCGCGGCTCTGCCAGGGATAGGCCGAGTCGGCAACGACGATCCAGTTGCGATGTCCCATCAGGGGCAACTGTTCGAGAACGGCCGACAGGGCGGGGTCGTCCGCCGCCGCAAGCGGCTCGCCGCCCGCGGCGTCCGCGCCGCCCGGAGCCAGCGCCGCGGACAGGAACACCGCAATCGACCACGGCGCCACGCCTCTCATGGAATGCTCCTTTCGTAGCATAGCCGGACTGGTCGGTCCGAAAAACGGGCTTACAATGCTCCCCCCTCCGGACGTCCGGAGCGACCTCGCTCGCCCCTTCCGCCCGTGGAATGAAGTATAATCGCCCCGGCGCCGCCAGGCGACAGACTTCGCTGGGGGGGCGTTCGCGGGATACGAGAACGGCGGCGCCCACAGCATGCCGCGAAGAGGATGCGGGCAAGACCCACCGCCACCTTCTTCGTGGCCAAGGGGGGGTGAAGGAGAGAGGGGCGGCTCAGTTCACCGGCCGGACGTCATGGATGCGGGCTTGCCGCCGCGGCGGGTTGAGGGAGATCGCCTCGGTTGTCTCTGCCGCACCCACGTTACCGGCCGCATCGCGGACCTCCACGCGGAAATGCGCCTGGGACGGGGCCCGCGGATCGATCGGCCAGACGAACCGGCCGCTGTCGTCGATGCCCGACGCCAGCGTGAACCACGGCGCCTCCCGCGTGGCGCGGCAGAGGATCGTCACGGGCCGCTCGGCGAGCCGAAGCCCCTCGGTCTCCCAGCGGATGACGAGCTTGCCCGCCCCTTCCTGCTCAGCCACCGAGACCAGCGAGACGCGGGGCGGTACGGTGTCGACGCCGATCCAGACTTCGGGAAGATCGCCCGACTGCGGTGGGGGATCGTCGCCGGGCCCGCCTTCGCGGACGAGGACGCGAAAGCCGAAGAGACCGTCTGCGGCCACTTCGGCAAGCAGCGGGCTCTCGAAGGTGCGGTCGGCCGCAACGCGGTTCCAACTCTGCCCGCCGTCTCCGGTTCCCCAGAGCTCGATCCATGCCCCCGGCGCGCTGCGCGCCGGGTCGATCGCGTACTCGAGTGCAAAGCGCCGCGAGTTGACCATCTTGGGCCGCACGCCTGGCGGCAACCAGGCCGGCTCTCCGGGATCGCCATCAATCTCCCCGCCGCTTCTCTTCGAGTATCCTCCGCCGCCTCGGTGGTCGCTTTCGACGGAGACGGAGACGGGGCGCAAGGGAGCTCCGGCGGAGACGGCGCCGGGCTCGGCAATCGCCGCCTCGGCTGGCGAGGGCGGGTCGTTCCGCGGAGCTCCGGAACGGCCGGTCGGTGGCGACGCCCCCGCTGTCTGGTGGTCGGGCTGCGAGGGGGCGAGCTGGGCGTGGGTCACTGCCGGATTGCCCGCTAAGTCCGTCACCTGGGCGCGAATCTCGATCCGCCTGGCATCCGTTTGCGGCCACCAGGTGACCCGGCCCTCTTGGACCGTCTCGGCAATGGTCTGCTCGCGGTGGTTGATGGCCACGGAATGCCAAGGCTCGCCGGGGCCGGCTCGATACTGGATGGTCAGCGAGTCCGGCTTGGGGTTCAGCTCCACGACTTCCCAGCGCACCACGATTTCGCCGGCCGCGCCGCGGTGGGCCTCCAGGTGCAGCCGGGGGGGCGTTGTGTCGACCACGACGCGGAGCTCGGGTTGGTCCCCACCGCGAGGAAACAACTCCCCGGCACGGTTCAACGTGCGGACGAGAAACCAGTATTGCCCGTCGCCGTGGCCGCGGAAGAGGAACCGCTGCTCACTCGGCTCGACCGCTTCGTAGAGTTGCCAGGTGGCCCCGAAGTCCGTGGATACGTAAAGACGAACCTCGACGGGTTCCTGGGCGGGATCCCGGGCACGTGCCACGTGGAAGGGGATCGCGAACGTTGACTGTCGGGTGGCGACCAGTTCGGCGGTGGCGTGGGCGGCGGCGGACCATACCGCCATCCCGCCCGCAAGGATCCACCCGATCCGCCATGCCCACCGCATTGCCCGACTCCTCGTCCGGCGACACACATACGACACACCTACCTAGTCCCCCGCTTCCCCTATCGGTTGCAGTGTTCGTGCCACTTGAGCAGGAGCGGCGAAGCGGCGCGATGCGGTATTTTCGGTAGTCTGGGGAAACGCTTGGTGGCCTTGCTGCTTTGCTACACCGAGCACAATCGCTCTGGTCGACGGCGCGATACCCGGCTATACTCCGCCGCCGCGATGGCCGCTCGGGCGGCCGGCATGTTTTCACCTACCCACGGCCGCTAATGTCGCGTAATCCCCCCGAACGAAAGCCGATGGTCCGTCGGCGCCGCCCTCGAGGCAGCGCCGCCCACCCGGCCCCTGCACGGGCGGTATGTTGGGGGGTGGTGCTGGCCCTCAGCGCGGTGCTCGTCGCGAGCGGGTGCGTGCAAAGGCGGATGACCATCCGCAGCAACCCGCCCGGGGCCTTGGTCTACGTCGACAACTACGAGATCGGCACCACGCCGGTCTCGACGAATTTCACCTACTACGGGACCCGCAAGATCCAGCTCGTCAGGGACGGCTACGAGACGCTTACCGAACATCGTACGATCCCGCCCCCCTGGTACCAGATTCCCCCCCTCGACTTCTTCACGGAGAATCTCATCCCCGGGACGCTCCGCGACCGCCGCACGCTGAACTACCAACTCGTGCCGAAGGCCGTGGTTCCCACCGAGCAGCTCCTCGGCCGCGGCGAAGAGCTCCGCAGCCAGACGCTGGCGACGGTTTCGGCGGTGGGAGCGCCCCCAGAGGGTATACCCATGGCCCCTTATCCCGGCGTTCCGCAGATGCCGGCACCCGCGTTGGACCAGCCCCTGGCGCCGCCTGACCAGGAGAACCTGGCTCCACCCTTGCAGCCGGTCCCGCCGGCCACGCCCACACCCCCGGCTCCCGAAACGCCTCCCTGGCGACAACCACCACCGGCGCAGCCGTCGTGGCAGCCGCCCGCGGGTTCCCCACCGCGTACAGCTCCCCCCGCCCCATCTGCCAGGGGTGATTCCGGAGCCGACCCGGCATCCCCCTCCTGGTGGCCGAGTCCCGACGGCCGCGCGCCGATGACGCCGATCCCGTGAAGGACGGATCGGCGGTCACTCCATACGGGTGATCGTTGCCTCGGCAAAGGCATCGGTTCCCAGGGCCCCCCCCAGGTCGCGAGTTTTGCAGCCGTCGGCCAGGGCGCGATTGTACGCCGCCTTGATCCGCTCGGCAGCGGCGCGACAGCGCATGTCGCGGCGGGTGTCGGCAAGGTGATTGAGCATCATCACCGCCGACATGATCAGCGCCAGGGGATTCGCCACGCCGCGACCGGCGATGTCGGGGGCGGAACCGTGGACCGCCTCGAAGACGGCCAGCCCGTCGACGATGTTGGCTCCCGGTACCACCCCCAGACCGCCGACCAAGCCCGCACAGAGGTCGCTGACGACGTCGCCGTAGAGGTTTTCCAAGAGGAGCACGTCGAAGTGCCCGGGCTCCTGGACGAGTTTCATGCACCCCGCGTCGATGATCGTCTCCTGGTAGGCGACCTGGGGGAATTCCGCCTCGTGGACGGCGCGGGCGCAGCGGAGGAAGAGGCCGTCGGTCATCTTCATGATGTTCGCCTTGTGGAAGACGGTCACCTTGCGGCGGTCGCGCTGCAGGGCGTAGTTGAAGGACCAGCGGGCGATCCGCGTGCAGGCCAGCTCCGTGGCCACTTTCATGCTCATGACCACGCCGTCGGTCACCTGGTTCTCCACGCCGCTGTAGAGCCCCTCGGTGTTCTCGCGGATGATCACCAGGTCGACGTCGGCGAAGCGGGTGGGGACGCCGTCGAGGCTCCGCACGGGGCGGACGGCGGCATAGAGGTTGAGGGATTTGCGGAGCTGGACGTTCACGGAGCTGAAGCCTTCGCCCACCGGCGTCGTACAGGGCCCCTTCAAGGCCACACCGTGGCGGCGGACGGCTTCGACCGTGCCGGCCGGGAGCACGTCCTCGCCCGCCTCCACGGCGGCGATGCCCGCCGCGTGCTCCATCCATGCCACCGGGGCCCCCGCGGCCGCCAGCACGCGCCGCGTGGCCGCCGTCACCTCGGGCCCGATCCCGTCGCCCGCGATCAGCACCGCCGCGTGTTCGTTCATCCTCGTTCCTCGATCCGACAAAGGGGCCGTCTCGGGTGCCTCCTGCTAGGACCGCGGTTCGCGGCTGTGCTCGACCTTGGCCCAGAAGGGGTGCTGGCGGTCGCCGCGCGTACGGACGTCCTCGAGGAGCACATCGAGGTCGGGCTCGATGAACGGTTCGCGGGAGTTCACGGTGCGGCCGTTGATCGTCACCGGGGAGCGCCGCTCGAAGTCGATCAGGCGGGGAGAGAGCCATACCGTGGTGCGGATGGCGCCGCTGGCGATGTTGACGCCGTTGTTGGCGGTCACTCGGGCACGAGTCGTGCTGCCGGTGGTATGGCGGGGCGGGGGCCAGTGGCGGGGATCGACGACCGTCCGCGGCGGCAGCCCGTCGATCTCCACCCACCAGAAAAAGTTGTCCCAGGGACGCATGGTGACGGCTTCGAAGCTCTGGGGGAAGGGCTCCCGCCGCTGGCGGCCCATCCAGTCGAAGATACGGATGATCTCGTCGGAGAAGTCCTCCTGGCCGCGGCCCTGGTAAACGACCACGCTGGCGGGAAAGCGGCGGCGGAGATAATGGTCGAGGTCGCGGGCGTTCTGCTTCAGCCATCCCGGGTCCATCTCCCCGCCGACCACGTAGAAGGGGAGGTTCTCGGCGTTGGTGCGGTACATGACCGTGTAGCGGTCGGAGCGCCCCGAGATCGGGATCACGCCGGCCCACAGGTCGGGATGGGCCAGACCGATGTCCCAGGCGGCGTCGCCGCCGGCGAAGTGCCCGGACAGGTAGACGCGTTCCGTATCGACGGAGAAGCGGCGGAAGGCGTCGTGGAGGCTGTTGAGCACGGCGGCGTGCTCCCGCGGCGAGTAGCGGTATTCACTTTGGTGCTCTACGGTCCATTGCGGGGCGAGGACGATGTACCCGAAACGCATCGCCTGGCCCCGCCGCCCCCGCGACCCCTCCGCCTGCCCGGCCCACCAGTCGATCTGCTGTTCGGGCACGGTGTACTGCCCGTGGAGCGAGACCACCAGCGGGTATCGCCGATAGGGGTCGTACTCGGGCGGGAGCTGCACGAGATACCGGGTCGGAGGCTCGTTGGAGACCGTGCCGACCGAAAACTCGAAGGACCCCGAGTGATCGCCGTTCTCCAGGGAGGGCGCCAGCGGGGGCTGCATGTGGGCTACCAGCCGCGCCACCGTCGGCGTGTTGGCCGCCTCTTCCTCGCGCATGCGGCGTACGATGTTCCTGCGTTCCAGCGCCGTGGGCTCGCCGACGTACTCCGCCACCATGGCGCGGACGCGGTGCGCCGAGAGGGCCGTGGGAAGATTGACCGTGGCGCCGTCCGTACCGAGGAGCCAACCGCTTATCGCCAGGCTGAGCTTCTCGGTGGGCAGCAGCTCCGGGTCGGTGGCCAGTTGGCGGAAGGCGTCGAGCCGCTCGAAGCTGTCGGGGGTCACCTCGGCAACGATGTCGCGGAGGATGGGTTCGATCTGCACCTTCAGCGGAGTCTCTTCCACGGCGTCGAGCAAGTCGGCCATCTCCACCACCGTCTTGGTTCGGGCGTCGTGCAGGGCGTCGTAGTGCTGTTTCAGCTCGCGGACCTCCTGGAGGATCTCTCCGGCGACGTCCTCGGAGGGAAACCGCTCCAACAGCTCCGTAACCAGACGGTGCTGGCCGGCATTGCGGCGGACGCGGAGCTCGGTGACGGCGCGCTGGGCGGCGAGTTGGCGGATGGCGAGGAGTGTGGGGCGGAGATCGGCGCGGAGCGCCTCGTCGCCGGGATGGGCCTCGAGGACCGTCTCCAGTTCGCGGAGGGCTTCTTCGTAGCGCTCCGCCTGGAGGAAGAAGCGCGCCTTGCGTTTGCGGAACTCCACGTCCTCGGGGTCGCCGAGACGATCGATCACGGCACTCAGCACTTCGAAGGGGATGGAGCTGGTCGCCATCCGCATGTCCCAGCGGTGGGTGACGCCCTCCACCTTCGTCCAGTACGGGGTGATCTCGGTGATCCCCTGCACGACCTCGATCGGCTCCCGCGGCCCGACCATGGTTACCGTGCGGCGGCCGAATTCATCGAACGGTTGCGTGGAAAGAATCGCCCCCACGCTCACCACCTCGAGCCCGCCGCGCGACCGCCGCTGCTGCACGAGGAAGCGCTCCCTTGCCGGCGCCGGCCCCGCCTCGAGCAGTTCCTGGACGCTGTGCTTGGGGAAGAAGACCCGCCGCAGATCGTCGTCGATGAAGTAGACGAGGCGGATGCCGCGGTCTTCCGGGGTGCCGATGCGCACGTCGGTCAGGCCCGCCGTCTCGCCCAGACGCCCCTCGAGAACGCGGCCGTCGCTCAGGACAATCGTCGTCGCGGAGGCGTCGCCCCCTGCCCACACCGCCACCAGTGCAGCCGCCGCCCACAACACAATCCTCAAACGCCGGACCGCGCTCGGACCGCAATCTGGGTTGAGCAAGGTCATCGACCAACCTCCTGACGTTCCACGCGAAGCACCCCCCATCCATCCGCCACACCCCTCCGGCCCGGCAGCCCGGAGCAGACTGCCCCGATCCGGTGGGGGCGGCGATGCGTCTCCGCCGACGACCGCGGGACGGCCCCGGCCGTCAGGGCGCAAGTCGCTTTCGCACCGGACTTTCCGATGGCTCGAATAACTTCATTCTGGCCCATGACCCGGTCCTGTCAAGAACGGGACCAGCCCCGGGCCGCGCCCCGGATGGTGGGGAGGGGCCATTGACGGCGCCGCTGCGGGTTAGGGAGAATAGTGGCCTTGAGCGGACTGTCGCGGATGATGCGGCGTTCGTCCGGGCCCGTCCGTTCTCGTCGCCGCGCGACTTCGCCGGCGCAGCACGGCTCGCTTCGTCTTGGAGTCTCCTCGAACCCATAGTCTCCTCCGCGTCATTCTATGCCCGAGCGCCTTGTCCGCACCGTGTTGCTGGTCCTGCTGGCCGCAGCCGTGGTGTTTCCGATTGCGATCTGCATCCTTCTCGGTCTGGGGCGTCTCCTGGGAGCGATGGGCGATGTGGCCGGTGCGGCAGGCCTCGACCGGGCCGCACTGGCCGCGGCCGCGGTCTGGGGGATTACGCTCGTCTGCCTGATCCTCCTTCAGGGAATCCATGTCGTCAGTCAAGGCGAGTCCCACCGGAACGACGACGATTCCCCGGGCTCGTGAGCACACCCCCTGGATTCTTCTCCCCATCGCCGAACCAGGTGCGCGCTGGCGGAAACGGGGCCCTTCGGATAGGCTGGAGAGTAGCGTTCCACCCCGCGGCGAAACCGATGGGTTGGCCACCCCGGCAATGTGATCCGGGCCTGTGATGCATGGCGATTCGCTTCCGCTGTACCTCTTGCCGTCAACTCCTTTCCGTCGGCCGGCGCAAGGCGGGCACGATGGTCGAATGCCCTCGGTGCGCTGCCGAGCAGGCCGTTCCCGCTCCGGAGGCCGCTGCGGCGGCCCTGGCGATGGCGCAGTCGCTGGCACATACCCCACCACCGGCGGCGGGTGACCTCATCGTCTACGAAACGGTCGAGCCTTGGACGGAACCCCGGCCGGCCGGCGACGTTGCAGAATCACCCACCGGCCGGGGCGAGCGCGCCGCGCGCGGGGTGAGCGGCGATCCTGCTCCGGTGGTGCCCCCCGCACGGTGTGCGGAAGCCGGGATGCTGCGCGTCAGCCGCCGTGCGCTGTACTTTCAGGCTGCCGTGATTGCCGCGTCAGCAGTCTGTTTTTTTGCGGCCGGACTGCTGATCGGCCGGGGGAGCGCCCCGGTGGACGATGTGCCGCAGCAGCAAGGCGGCAGCTCCAAAGTCCTCGTTCAGGGGTTGCTCTCGTACGACACGGGCGCCGGCGGTCTGGCGGCGGATTCGGGAGCGGTGGCCATCCTGCTCCCTCGCGATGCAGCCCCCTCGCCGCGGCTGACGGTGCAGGGGATCCGCCCGGTCGATCGCCCCTCGCCGGACCATCCCACCCTTGCGGAAATCTCCCGCCTCGGTGGTGCTTATGCCCAGGCCGACGATGGGGGGGGCTTCACATTGGTGCTCCCTCGCGAGGGGGTATACCGGTTGCTGCTTATCTCGCGCCACGCCCGCCGAGCGCCTCGCGTTCCGGTCGACGAGGCCGACCTTGCCGAGATATCCGGATATTTTCTCCTTGCTGAAAACCTCCTCGGTCAGGGGCAATACCACTGGGAAAGCCGCCGTTTCGAAGCCGGCTCGGCACGCGTCGAGCACGAATTCGGCCGCGACGAGGGGAACTGACCCCGCGTCTGCCGCAGGACCCGCCTGCCGGTCGGGCGTACCGGGTCTCTCATTCGCCGGCAGCCGCCGGTCCGGGAGCCGGTGCTTCCGCCTACCCGCCCTTGCCCGGGATGAATACACTGGAATGGTGTTGCGGCCCGGGCCCCCGCCACGGCGCCCGCGGCTGCGGTTCCTCGTGAGAAACCGCACTCAGCCATGCCAGCGCCCGTCCACTGCCGACCGGAGGCCTATCACCTCTTCGCCCGCTTTCTGGCGGACGTCGACACGTCCACCGACGCCCTCGTCGGCGCCGCCGTGGCCATCTCCATGCATGAACTGGACGATGCCGATCCGGTGAAGGTCAATCGCCAGCTTCAGGAGTTCATCGATCAGGTGCGGGCCCGTACTCGCAGCCGCCATGCCGAGGCGCTGCTCGCGCACCTCCACGGCGTGCTCTTCGACGAGGCGGGATTCGTCGGCAACAGCGAAGACTATTACAACCCCTTGAACAGCTACCTCCCCGCCGTCCTCGAGTCGCGCAGGGGAATCCCCATCACCCTGGCGCTGATTTATAAGGTCGTAGCCGAGCGGGTGGGGCTCGAGGTCGACGGGGTCGACGCCCCGGGGCATTTCCTGGTCCGCGTCCGCGACGAGGAAGGCGCCATGCTCGTGGATCCCTTTTCCGGTGGGCGGGTCATGACCCTCGAAGAAGCGCTCAAGCGCATCGAAGAGGTCAGCGGCCGCCCCGTCCCCCGCGAACAGCGGCGGCTTCCCCTGGCGACGCACCGCCGTTGGCTGGCACGGATGCTGACCAATCTGCAAAACGCCTTCGTGATGCAGGGCCGCCGCGAGGCCTTCGCGGCCATGGGCGAAATGAAGTCGCTGATCGAATGAGGCCCACTGCGGAGGCGGTGCAGGTGGGATCCGCGCCAGCCGGCGGGCTGGGTGTCGTGCAGGCTTGCCCTGTGGCGAAGCTTGAAGTAGCCTCCAATAGTGGGAAATTCCAGGACTTTGCGGCCTGGTGCGGCTGTGCGGCATGGCGGTGCTCCGGCCCCCGTTCCTCGCGGCTTTTTTTCCTCGGCGGGCACTTCGGGAGGGCACGGGATCCGGGCCGTCTGCGGAGGGGTGCCGACGGCCAGGCCGTGCTGCTGGGGAACCCGTCGCCGAGAAAGGAGGGGCGGAGGGTTGGAAACCGGGGGTTGGGAACCGGGAAAGGGATCGACGGACCGTCGCACGGTCCGATCTCCGGATGGTAGACCGTACCCTTAACGTCAACATCGATGCTGAAGTGCTTGGAGTGCCGTCCTCGCTGGGATCGTGTCTCCCCTTTGCCAAACGGCTCCGACCGCGATGCCTTCCACCGAATCGTCCGTCCCCGCAGCCGCCACGGCCGCGCCCCCCATCGTCCGCCTCGAGAACGTCTCCAAGACGTTCGTCATGGGGGAGGTCGCCGTCGAGGCCTTGCGGAATATCTCCTGCGAGATCCACGACGGGGAGCTCTTGACGATTCTCGGACCGAGCGGCTCGGGGAAGACCACGGCACTGAACCTCATCGGCGGGTTGGATACGGTCACCAGTGGCAAGGTCTACTTCCGCCAGAGCGACATCACCGCCTTCACCCCGACTCGGCTGACCAGCTACCGCCGCGAAGCCGTAGGCTTCGTCTTCCAGTTCTACAACCTCGTGGCCAACCTCACCGCCCTGGAAAACGTGCTCGTCGCCACGGAGATCAGCGAGCACCCCATGGAGCCGGCCGAGGCCCTCGACCTGGTGGGGCTCGTCGACCGCATGGACCACTTCCCCGCCCAGCTTTCCGGAGGCGAGCAGCAGAGGGTGGCCATTGCCCGGGCATTGGCCAAGAACCCGGAGCTGCTCCTCTGCGACGAGCCGACCGGGGCCCTCGACTACGGGACCGGCCTCCGCATCCTCCGCCTGCTCACCGACCTCAAGGATCGCCTGGGTAAGGCGGTGGTGGTGGTCACCCACAACGCCGCCATCGGCGACGCCTCCGACCGGGTGATCCGCATGCGGAGCGGGGAGATCGTCGAGACCCGCGTCAACGAGCATCCCTTGCCGCCGGAGGAGATCGCCTGGTGAGCGTGCTCGACCGCAAGTTGCGCCGCGAGCTTCTCGCCTCGAGCCTCCTTCTCACGGCGATCGCGGGGATCATCGCCGTAGGGGTGGCGTGCCTGGTCACCATGGGCACCGCCTACCGCAACCTCGGCGAGGCGAAGACGCGCTACTACGCCCAGTGCCGCATGGCCGACTTCTCGATCGAACTGAAGAAGGCCCCCCTGGCCGATCTCGAGGCCCTCGCGGCGCTACCCGGCGTAGCCGAGATCCGCCCCCGCATCCAATCGTACGCCACCCTCTCCGTCGAGGATCGCATCCGGCCGGTGAACGTCCAGGCGCTCTCCCTGCCCGACACGCGGCAGCCGGTGATCAACGACATCGTCCTCCGCCAGGGGGGCTATTTCACCGACCGCCGCCGCAACGAGACGATCGTCAACGACGCCTTCGCCCGCCACCACGGTATCCGCCCCGGCGATTGGATCCGGGTGATCCTCAACAACCGCCGCGAGGAGCTCTTCGTGGTGGGCACGGCCATCAGCAGCGAGTTCATCTATCTGATCGGCCCGGGGGCCATATTTCCGGATCCCGACCAGTTCGGCGTGCTCTACGTCAAGCAGAGCTACGCCGAAGATGTCATGGACTTCGAAGGCGCCACGAACCAAGTCCTGGGACTTCTGGCGCCTGGTGCCCAAGTGCGGCTCGGGGCCTTGCTCATCGACGCCGAGCGGCTGCTGGCGCCCTACGGTGTCTTTTCCACCACACCCCGCGCCGATCAGCCCTCCCACTTCTTCGTCAGCCAGGAGATCGACCAGCTCGCCGCCTTCGCCCTCTTTCTGCCGATGATCTTCCTCGCCGTGGCTGCGATGGTCCTCAATGTCCTTCTCGTCCGGATGGTCGAGCAGCAGCGGGTGGTCGTGGGGACACTCAAGGCCCTCGGCTACCTCGACCGCGAGGTCTTCACTCATTTCCTCAAGTTCGGGTTTTCCGTGGGCATGGTCGGCGGGTTGGCCGGCAGCCTGCTCGGCCAGCTTCTGGCCGAAGGGCTCACGGAGATCTACCGGTGGTACTTCGAGTTCCCCGAGCTCGTCAACCGCTTCTATCCCTCGGTGCACATGGCGGGCATGGCCATCAGCCTGGCGTGCGCCCTGGTGGGAAGCATCCGGGGGACGAAGGCCGTGCTCCGCCTGAAGCCCGCCCAAGCCATGCGGCCCAAAGCACCTCCCCGCGGCGGCGGCGTCTGGCTCGAACGGTTCACCTGGCTCTGGCAGCGCCTCTCCAGCCGTTGGCGGATGGTCGTCCGCAGCCTCTTCCGGGCGCGGCTGCGGACGACGGCCGGCGTGTTCGCTGCAACGATGGGGGCGGCGATCCTCTTCACGGGACTGATGTTCGTCGATTGTACGTACTACTTCGTCGAGTTCCAGTTCCAGTGGATCAACCGCAGCGACGTCGACCTGACGCTCAGCGACTTTCGCGGCCGCGAGGCCCTCGACGAGGCTGCCGGTCTCCCTGGCGTGGACCGTGCCGAGCCGCTGCTCAACGTCGCCTGCACCTTCCGCAACGGCCACCGAGAGCGGAAGGGGGCCGTCACCGGTCTGGCGCCGGGTGCCCTCCTCACCGTGCCGCGCGACGACCGCGCACGCCCCATCCGGCTGCCCGCCACGGGTCTGGCCATGGACCGCGCGCTGGCCGACATTCTGGAAATCTCGGCGGGCGAGGAGGTCGTTCTCGAGCCGGTCCGAGGCGACCGCCGCCCCCGCACCGTCCCGGTGACAGCAATCGTCGACAGCTTCGTCGGCACCTCGGTCTATGCCGACATCGATTACTTGAGCCGCCTCGTCGACGAGGAATATGCCCTCGACGGCCTGCAGCTCGCCCTCGACGGTGACCCGCGGAACGAGGCGGCCCTCTTCCGCGCACTGGCGGAGATGCCCGCCCTCGAGGCCGTCCACGCCCGCGATGAGATGATCCGCGCCGTCGAGGAGACGCTGGTCCAAAACATCAACGGGTTCCTCGGCTTTATCGTCGGTTTTGCGGGGGTGATCCTCTTCGGGAGCATCCTCAATTCGTCGCTGATCAGCCTCGCCGAACGGCAACGGGAGCTGGCCACGCTCCGCGTCCTCGGCTACGGGCCGTGGCAAGTGGGGGGGCTTCTCCTGCGGGAGAGCCTCCTCGTGACGCTGTTGGGCACGGTGCTGGGTCTGCCGGTAGGATACGGGCTCACCTGGCTGACCGCCTGGTTCGTCTCCACGGAGATGTTCCGCTTTCCGGTGGTTCTCAGCGTGGAGGCGGTCGCCGGGACCTTTGTGGCCGCGTTGGCTTTCGCGCTGGCGACTCACCTCATCGTGCAGCGGAGCGTCCACAAACTGGACTGGCTGGAGGCGATGAAGGCGAATGAGTGAGTGGTGCGCGGTGAGCATCTCCCTCTCCCTCTGGGAGAGGGTCGGGGTGAGGGGCGGTGTGGTTGGGTGGGTCGAGCGAAGCGCGCCCCACCGTGGAAACGGCGTAGCCGAGACCGAGCTTCGGCACCAGGACAAGGGGATCGAGCGACCATGAAGACGAAAGCCTTGCTCATCGTAG
>SKOZ01000033.1 GCA_007119795.1 Planctomycetales bacterium
CCAGGGAGGCCACGCCGCCGCCGGAGAATCTCCTCCCCGATCGTTATGCGGACGCGCGCGGATCGGGCCTCTCCTACACCGTGGTGCCCGGGGAGAACACGTACGACATCGAGCTCACTCGTTAGCCGCAGACTGCGGAACGGGCTCCGGCCCCAGGGTGAATCCGCCCGCGGGTGATGGGGACTGCGAGGTATGCGCAACCGGGTGAGACTGCCTGCCGTAACCGCTGGTCCGTGGAACCGGGTGGGAACGCCCGGCTTGTTGGTCGGAATGCTGGTGCTCGCGCTCGTTGCGGCGGGTTGCGGGCGCCAGCCACCGGCCCAGCGGCAAGAGGGCGAGGGCACTGCGCCACGGTCCCTGCCCGCGGAGGACGCATCGGCTTCGGTGGCGGGGTCCGCCGCCGTTCATCGGGGAGCGGCGGCTGCCGATCCGCCCCTGCCGGCCACCATCGCCGAACTCGACGAGGAAGGCCGGCGCGAGGCCGATCGCCTGGCCGAGGCGTTCCCCGAATCGCCCGATGCCTGGGAAGTCAAGGCCCGCGTCTATCTGCTGCTGACGCGCTACGACGCGGCGGCCGACTACTGGGAGCGGTGCCTGGAGCTCAACCCCGACTACTACTATGCCTACCACGGCCTCGGGCTCGTTGCCGCCAACTTCAACCGGCACGAGGAGGCGGCGGCGATGCACCGCAAGGCCCTGGAGCGGGCGCCGGAGTTCTCCGACGCCGCCCACGAGCTTGCCGACGCACTCATCAACCTTGGTGAGGTCGACGAGGCCGTCGCGGTCCTCGAAGGCCACTTGGAGGTCCGTCCCGATTCCGCCTTCACGGAGGTCTATCTGGGCCAGGCCTATCTGGCCGCGCAGCGCTTCGAGGAGGCGGTAGCGGCATTCCGCAGGGGCCTGGAAGGGGTCCCCAACATCCCCCGCGCGCAGTTCGGGCTGGCCACGGCGCTCACACGGCTGGGGCGGCGCGAGGAAGCGGCGCGGGCGATGGAGGAATACCGCCGCCTGCGGGAGCAAGACAACCGCGCCTTCGACGAGTTCCGCGAAGGGAGCACCGGCTTCGAGAAGAAGGCGCGAGACTACGCCACCCGCTTCACCTATGCGGGCCGCGTCTATCTGGCCTACGGGCAGGCCGACGAGGCGGAACGCCTCTTCCGCCGCGCCGCCCAACTCAACCCCTGGAACACGGAGAGCCGCATCCTCCTGGCCATGCTCTACCAGCAGACCGGCCGGCCGGAAGAGGCACTCGATGTTTGCCGGGCCCTCGTGGAGATCGCTCCGCAGGAGGCGGCCTACCACCTCAACCTAGGCGTGATGTACGGCAACCTCGGCCGGACGGCGGAGGCCGCGGCGGCTCTGCGGGAGGCGATCCGCCTGGAGCCGGAGAATCCGGAGGGGCACGTCTCCCTGGCCCGGCTGCATCTGTTCGGCGAAAAGGACCACGCCCAGGCCGAGGTCCATGCCCGCCGCGCCCTGGAGCTGGCGCCGACCGCCCGGCACCATCTCCTCTTGGGCGAGATTCTCGCGGCGGCGGGCCAGCGCCCCGCAGCCCTCGAGGCCGTGGGCAAGGCGGCCGAGCTGGAACCGGCCAACCCGGAATACCAAGCCTTGCTGCGGCACCTGCGGACCATCGAGGAGGGTCATGCATCCCCCGCGCCCCCCTAGACGCTGCCCGTTTTTCGCCGTTCCCGCAGTGGCCCTTCTGCTGCTGGCGGGGCCGCCTGCCGTGGGCGGGCAGGAGCCCATCCTCCTCCGCGACGTCACGGCGGAAACGGGAATCGCCTTCGAGCACACCGCCGGGGGCAGCGGGGAGCGGTACATCGTGGAGTTCGTCAGCACCGGCCTGGCGACCTTCGACTACGACGGCGACGGCCTCATCGACGTCTACTTCCTGAACGGCGCCCCCCTGCGGGGCACGGAGTTCGACCCCGCTTCCCCCCCCAGGAACCGCCTCTACCGCAACAACGGCGACGGGACGTTCACCGACGTCACCGAAGAGGCCGGCGTGGGCGATACCGGATACGGCCTGGGGGTGGTCGTGGGCGACTACAACAACAACGGCCTGACGGACATCTACGTCAACAACTTCGGCGGCAACGTCCTCTACCGCAACAACGGCGACGGCACCTTCACCGACGTGACGCGGCAGGCGGGCGTGGGCAACGGCCACCGCGTGGGCGCCGGCGCCGCCTTCCTGGACATCGACGGCGACGGCACCGTCGACCTCTACGCCTCCAACTACCTCATCTTCTGCTACGACCGCCACGACGCCGTCACCCGCCGCGGCGTGCTCGTCTCCGGCCCCATCGACTATCAGCCCGACCCCGACACCCTCTTCCGCAACAACGGCGACGGCACCTTCACCGACGTCAGCGTCGCCTCGGGCATCGCCCGCCACGCCGGCACCGGCATGGGGATGGTCTGCGCCGACTTCACCAAGGACGGCCACACCGACGTCTTCATCGCCAACGACACCATGGCCAATTATCTCTTTCTCAACGACGGCTTCGGCCATTTCGAGGAGGTGGGGCTGCTCACGGGAACGGCATACAACTTCGCCGGCATGCAGCAGGGCAACATGGGCGTCGACTGCGGCGACTTCGACAACGACGGCTGGCTGGACCTCGCGACCACCAACTACGTCGACGTGGCGCCCGTCCTCTACCGCAACGCGGGCGACGGTTTCTTCGACGACGTCACCGTGCGGACCGGCGCGGGCCGCAGCGCCGTGCGCGACGTCACCTGGGGCGTGGGCCTGGTGGACTTCAACAACACCGGCCACCGCGACCTCTTCATCGCCTGCGGCAACCTTACGGCGATCGTCGAGGAGCTGAACGAGTTCCTGCCCTACGCCGTCCCCAACGTGCTCATGATGAACGACGGCCAGGGCCGCTTCGTCGACGTCACGGCGAGCAGCGGCGACGGCCTCGCCGTGGTCGCCGTCAGCCGCGGCGCCGCCTTCGACGACCTCAGCAACAACGGCCGCATCGACGCGGTCGTCGTCAACAAGGATGGCCCGCCGACGATCCTCCGCAACGAGTCGCCGGCCGAGCACCACTGGATCCAGGTCGAGCTCGAGGGGGTCCGCGCCAACCGCGGCGGCGTGGGCGCGCAGGTCACCGTGGTGGCCGGCGACCTTACGCAGTTGGCCGAGGTCCACGCCGGCCGCGGCTACCAGAGCCACTACGGCAGCCGCCTCCACTTCGGCTTGGGCCACCGCGACCGCATCGACCGTATCGAGGTCCGCTGGGTCGGCGGCGGTGTGGACGTCTTCGAGAATCCCCCGGTCGACCGCCGCATCCAGCTGCGGGAAGGGAGGGGAAGGGTGAAGGGTGAAGGGTGAGGGGTGAAGGGTGAAGGGTGAAGGGTCTCCCCAGTTGGAGATGCGAGCACATGAGGAAGGGCGACAAGCATTCCGGGCGCGGGCAAGGGGATGATTCCCTTGCCCGCGCGCCGCGGCGCCGCCGGGTGGCGGCCTTGGCGGTGCTGGTCGCGGCCGCCCTTGCCGCCCTCGTCCTGACACGGGTCTGGCCGGGGAGCCACGGCCGCGGCGACTCGCCGGAATGGACCGAACAAGAGGCGGCGATCCAAGAGGCGCTCCGCGCCCGCCCCTTCCAGCCCGACGCCACCGCCGACGAGCTCCGCGACGAAGCGGTGGGGACGGTAGCGGCACTCGCGGCGGCCTACCCGGAGGAGGTCGAGGCCCTTGCCCTTGCGGCCCACGTCTACACCCGCCTGGGCAGCCACGACCGGGCGGCTGCACTCTGGCGGAGCTGCATCGAGATCGCCCCCCGGTTCGCGAACGCCCACTTCCAACTCGGCCGCGTGCTCCGCCAGCAGGGCGATCTCGACGAGGCGGCCGCGCGGCTCGAAGAGGTGGTGCGGCTGGAACCGGCCCATCCCGGGGCGCCGCCGCTGCTGGCCGACGCCCTGATGCAGCTCGGCCGCGCCGAGGATGCCGTGGCGATGCTCGAACGGCACCACGAACACCACCCCGGGAGCGACCGGTCGCTCCTGGCACTGGGACAGGCGCAGCTCCAGGCCGGGCGGACGGAGGAAGCGGGAGAGACCTTCGCGCAGTTGGTCGCCGCCTTCCCCGCCGACGCCCGCGGCTACTACGGGCTGGCCAGGGTCTATGCCCGGCAGGGCGAGAGCGCGCAGTCCCGCGAACACATGGAGGCCTTTCGCGAGCTGGGTGCCGTCGATTTCCACGGCCGTGCCGACGAAATCCGCACCTACGACGACGCCGCCAACTTGCGGCGGCTCCTAGGCCAGGCGCTCATGGACGCGGGGATCGTTTACGGACAGCAGCAAGACCTGGCAGGGGCCGAACTGGCCTGGCGGAAGGCGGCCGCCCTCGATGCGGAGGAGGTAGCGTCCCGGCGCGCTCTGCTCCTGCTCTACGAGGAACAGGGCCGCGAGGAGAAGGCGCTGGCGGTCTGCGAAGAGCTCGCTCGTCTCGAGCCGGAGAACCCCACGCACTGGTTGAACCTGGCGCTGCTCAACGGCCGCCTCCAGCGCGCCGAGGCGGCCCTGTCCGCCATCGAACGGGCGCTGGAGCTCGAGCCGCAGAGCCCCAAGATCCGCGAAATCCACGACATGATCCGAGAAGGGATGTGAGCGATGCGCCCGGCAGCCGCTTTGCGTGATCGACCGCGCGGCCGGCTCGCGCTGATGCTCCTGCTGGGTCTGCTCCTGCCCGGCCGCGATTCGGCGCGCGGCGCGGAAGGCCCCATCGCGCTCCGCGAGGTCAGCGAGGCCACGGGCATCGCCTTCGTCCATACCGACGGCGGCAGCGGCGCCCGCTACATCATGGAGACGGTGACCGCGGGTCTGGCCACCTTCGACTTCGACGGCGACGGCCTCATCGACATCTACTTTCTGAACGGCGCACCGCTCCGCGGCGCCTCGTTCGATCCCGAGGATCCGCCCAAAAACCGCCTCTACCGCAACAACGGCGACTGGACCTTCACCGAAGTCACCGAAGAGGCCGGCGTGGGCGATACCGGCTACGGCCTGGGGGTGGTCGTGGGCGACTACAACAACAACGGCCTCCCGGACATCTTCGTCAACAACTTCGGTGGCTACGTCCTCTACCGCAACAACGGCGACGGCACCTTCACCGAAGTCAGCCGCGCGGCCGGCCTCGTGGGCGAACCGCAAGCCGTCGGTGCGGGGGCCTGCTTCCTCGACGCCGACGGCGACGGAACGCTGGACCTCTTCGTCTCCAGCTACCTGGACTTCACCTACGAAACGCACATCCACAATGTCTGGATGGGCTACCACGTCTACCCGGGGCCCGACCATTATCCTCCCACCGCCGATCGATTCTTCCGCAACAACGGCGACGGCACCTTCACCGACGCCAGCGTGGAATCGGGGATCGCCGCCGCCCTGGGGCGCGGCATGGGCACGGTCTGCGCCGATTTCAACAACAACGGCCACACGGACATCCTCGTGGCCAACGACTCCAGCCCCAATTTCCTCTTCGAGAACGACGGCCGCGGCGCCTTCCGCGAAGTCGGCCTGGAGAGCGGCGTGGCCTTCGACCTCTACGGCAGCATCCACGGCAGCATGGGCATCGAGTGCGGCGATTACGACAACGACGGCTGGCTCGACTTCTACCAGACCTCCTACCAGGGGCAGTTGGGCGTGCTCTACCGCAATCTCGGCGGCACCCTGCTCGAGGACGTCACCATGAGCACCGGCGCGGGCGCAGGGACGCTGCCGCACGTCACCTGGGGGGTGGGCCTGATCGACTTCGACAACGACGGCCACCGCGACCTCTACATCGCCTGCGGCCACCTCTACGACAACGTCGATCTCTTCTCCGACGCCACCTCCTACCGGGTGCGGAACATCCTCCTCAGGAACGACGGCCGGGGACGCTTCCTCGACGTCTCCGACCGCAGCGGCGACGGGCTCCTCCCCGAGCTGAGCAGCCGCGGGGCGGCCTTCGACGACCTGGACAACAGCGGCCGCATCGACGTCGTGGTCCTCAACAGCCGCAGCCCGCCCACGGTCCTCCGCAACGAGTCGCCGGGCGGCCATCACTGGCTCCAGGTCGAGCTCGAGGGGACCCGCACCAACCGCGACGGCGTGGGGGCGCGGGTCACCGTCGCGGCCGGCGACCTGGTGCAAGTGGCGGAAGTCCACGCCGGGCGGAGCTACCAGAGCCACTACGGGACGCGGCTCCACTTCGGCCTCGGCCGCCGCGACCACGTCGATCGCATCGAGGTCCGCTGGATCGGCGGCGATGTGGAGGTCTTCGAGAGTCCAGGGGTCGACCGCCTCATCAAGCTGCGGGAGGGGACGGGGGGCGGGCCGATGTGAGGGGCGCCGAATGACCTCGGAATCGTCGGCCGGGCGATGAAGGAGAGGGAAGGCATACGTTTCATCCGTCTCCTTCGCCTTTCGTGAGCCCCGCAGACGACTGCGCCTTCTTGACCAGGTGGCGGATGCCGAAGCGGATCATGCGGTCGCGGAGGCGGTCGGGGGTCGATCGCCACCAGAGGATCCACAGCCGCGTACGCCAGTCTACCGGGTAGCGGGTACGGGGCCGCCGCGCGGTCAGGGCGTGGACGACGGCGCGCACGACCCGCTCGACGGGCATGGCGCTGCGGGCCTCGTCGAGGGTGACCTGCTGCATGGCCGCGAGCTCCCCGCCGTAGAGTGCGAGGGCCTCCGGATCCAGGGCCCTGCCGAGCGCCGCGGCATTCGTGCGGGCCTTGTCCCAGATGGGCGTCTTCACGCTCCCCGCCTCGACGATCGCCACCTCGATGCCCCAGCGAGCCAACTCCACCCGCATGACGTCGGTGAGCGCCTCCAGGGCCGACTTCGAGGCAGCGTAGGCCCCCAATAGCGGCAGGGCGATCCGGCCGCTGACCGACCCCATGTTCACGATGCGGCCGCGGGACGCGCGGAGCAGGGGGAGCATCGCTCGCGTCACCGCCACCAGGCCGAGCACGTTCACCTCGAACTGGCGGCGAAGGTCTTCGTCGGAGACGAGCTCCAGGGGACCGCCGACGGCGATACCCGCGTTGTTCACCAGCCCGGCAAGGCCGGCGTCCCCGCAACGCTTCTCGATCTCCGTCACCGCGGCGGCAACGGTTTCGCGGTCGGTAACGTCGATCCGCAGGGGTACGATTCGCGGCGATATCTCCTCGAGCAGGCGGCGGGAGGCCTCGTCGGAGCGGACACCGGCGAAGACGCACCACCCGCGGCGGTCCAGTTCGGCGGCCACGGCGGCACCAATCCCGGTCGAAGCGCCGGTGACCAGGACTCCCGGCAGATCGTTTTGCGAAGAGCGCATCATAGTGATCATTGTGACCGCTCGGCGCCCGCAAATCCAGATCACGACAACGAGAACTTCTGGGGGGGTATTCTTCCCTTCTGGATGACCACGGGTCGCCGCCTAGCGCGGTCGCCCTAACGGTTTGACCCCACCCGGCCCATGACCTAGGGTTGTTTGACCGTCCGACCCGATCGAGCCACCGATGACGCACTCTTCTGAATTGACCACGGGTCTCCCTGTTGCTCCTGCGTCCGGAGAGGCCGCGACCGGTGGGGCGTGGCCGCCGGTCCTCGACTCGCTGCTCGAGGACCTCGGTGTGGCCGAGCCGCCGGCTCCAGCGGTGGTCGGCCCCGAGGTCGACAACCAGCTGGTGCAGGTCCGGCTGGGAATCGCCGCGAGTCTGTTTACGGCGCTGCGTTTGAAGCATCCACCGGCGGCGGCCCATGCGCTCCGCGTGGCCCTGACGAGCTCGGCGTGGTGCGCTTCGGCGGGGCTTGCCGACCATGACCGCGACGTCATCGAGGTGGCTGCGCTGCTGCACGACGTGGGGGTGATCGGTCTGCCCGATGCGATCCTGGCCAAGCCGACGGCACTGAGCGTGAAGGAGACCCTGGCCGTGGAGCGGTGCCGCGAGGCGAGCCGGGAGATCCTCCGCCACGCCTGCGCCGAGCCCGCCGTGCTGGAGATCGTCGAGTGCGTGCCCGCCTGGTTCGACGGCTCCAGGCCCGGCTACGACCACCGTGGCGAGGCAATTCCTCTCGGGGCGCGGATGGTCTCCATCGTGGAGGCCTTCGACGCGATAACCACCGACCGCGCCTACCGCCCGGCGCGCTCGCCGGAATGGGCGGTCGGCGAGCTGTACGCCTGTGCCGGCGGGCAGTTCGACCCCCGGCTCGTCGAGCAGTTCGTCGCCCTGCAGCGCCTCGACCAGGTGGCGCTGCGCCAAGAGGTATGCAGGCGTTGGCTGCGGACCCTGGATCCCAAAGCGGTCGAGTCGTTCTGGACCATGACGGAGGCGGTAGCGGCGCCGGGGGCAACGGAGATCACCTCCCTTTTCCAGGCGCGGCTGCTGCGCAACATGCACGACGCCGTGGTCTTCGTCGACGGCGACCTGAGGATCGTGGAGTGGAACCATGGTGCCGAACGACTGACGGGGATATCCGCGAGCAGCGTCTGCCAGCACCGCTGGCAGGCCGAGCTGCTGACCATGAAGGACGAACGGGGCGAGCCCCTCGCCGAAAAGGACTGCCCGGTGGCCTGGGCGATCCGCTCCGGGGTGCAGTCGCTGCGGCGGTTGACCATCGCCGGGCGGAACGGGCAGCCGACCACCGTGGACACGCACGTGATTCCCGTGACCGCCGACGGCGGCGACCCGCTCGGGGCGGTGATCCACCTGCACGACGCCTCGTCGGAGACCTCGCTCGAGCAACGCTGCCAGAGCCTGCACGAGAAGGCTACAAAAGACCCCCTCACACAGGTCGCCAACCGGGCCGAGTTCGACCGCGTCCACGAGGTGTTCGTGGCCGCCCACGAACAGCAGCAGCTCCCCTGCAGCCTGATCATCTGCGACCTGGACCGGTTCAAGCAGGCCAACGACACCTTCGGCCACCAGGCAGGAGACGAAGTGATCTGCTCCCTGGCCACGGTGCTCAAGAATGCCTGCCGCGCGGGCGACCTGGTGGCCCGCTACGGCGGCGAGGAGTTCGTGGTCCTCTGCGCCGACTGCGACGGTCGCTCGGCCGCCTCCCGTGCCGAAGAGATTCGTAGGACGCTGGCCCAGATCCCGCAGCCGCGGATGGAGGGGCGGACGGTGACCGCCAGTTTCGGGGTGACGGAAATCCAGCCCGGCGACTCCCCGGAGACGATGCTCCGCCGCGCCGACCGCGCACTGCTCCAGGCCAAGGCCAAGGGGCGGAACCGGATCGTCCACCTGGGCACCGGCTTGGCGCGCAAGGAGGCGGCGGCCAGGGGCAGCGCGGGCGGGGCCGTAACGGCGGCCCTGCAACGGAATCTCTACACGCTCGTGCCGCTGGCGATGGCCGTGGAGAAGCTCCGCGGCTTCGTGGCCGATCACCAGGCGGAGATCCTCTCGATCGAAGGGAACCGGGTACGGCTGGAGTTGCACTGTGCCCCACCGTCCCGGCAGCGGCGCCGCGACGACCGTCCCGTCGGCCTCGTCCTCGACGTGGTCCTCGAAGAACAGCGGATCGAAGGGCCCGACGCGGGGACCGGCGAGGCGCGCGAAATCACCCGAACGAGGATCCACGTCTCCATTGCTCCCAAGGAAGGCCGCAACCGCCGCCAGGAAGACGTGGCGGCACGGGCCCGCGAGGTCCTGGTCAGCTTCCGATCCTACCTGATGGCCAGCGACGAAGACCCGCCCCCCCCGGGGGCACTACGCCGCGCGACGCGGTTCCTGGCCCCCTGGCTCATGCGGCGGTAGAGGCATTCCGGGGAGTACGGTCGGTTGGGCCGACCCCAGCCCTTGCCCCGTTTTGCGAAACCGAGACCTGATGCCGGGCCGTTCCGGCAATTATAATGGAGCGCTCCGGTCGGCCCCGGCGACTTTGGCATAAAGCCCCGGAACGGGGGCCCTTTGGGGGCAGGGCGGTTGATCGACGCGCCGCCCGATGGTGCAGGACTCCGGCTGCCTGGAAATAGAAGAGGTTCTCAGCACTCCCGGACGCCGCGGTCAGGAACGCCGCGGCGACGTTGCAGCCGGGAGGGCGGGCATGCAGACGCAGGGCGAAATGCCATGACGCGGAGGCGAAGTTCACGGCGCCGCTCCGGGCGACCCGGGCGGCGGAAGCTCGATCTCCCTTGGCTGCGGATCAGCTCCTGGCGCCGCCGCAAGCGGCGGACCAAGCGGCGGAAGGTCAACGTCCGCGCATTGATCGTCGTCCTTGCCTCTCTGTTATTGGTCGGGGCGTCGCTCCTCCTGGCAAGCACGCTCCAACGGGGCCGCCACGCGCGGGCCTTCCTCCGCGAGGCGGACCGCGCAGAGCGCGAGGAACGTATCGAGGAGGCCGTGCGGCACCTCTCCCGATACGTGCGCTTGGCGCCCCGCGACGCCGATGCCGCGGTCCGCCTGGGGACTCTCTTGGCCGACCTGGGGCACTGGGACCCGGCCTATGCGCAGCTCGAGCAGGTCGCGCGGCTCTGGCCCGACCGCCAGCAGTCCCGGCGGCGGCTCGTCGAGGTGGCGATCCGGCTGGGCCGCTTCCCCGATGCCCGCGAGCATCTCGAACGCCATCTCCTCCCCACCGCCCCGGACGACCCCGAGCTGATCGAGCAGTTGGCAGCGTGCCGCGCGGGGATGGGCGAATGGGCCGAAGCCGCCGACTGGCTCATCGAAGCGATCGAGGTGGCCCCCACGCGGGTAGCCGCCTACCGGATGCTCGCCCGACTGCTCCAGACCCACCTCGACCGGCCGGCAGAGGCCGACGAATGGATCGAGAGCCTCCTCGAAGCGAATCCCGGATGCTTCCGGGCGCTGGTCGTGGCGGGGCAGTACTTCCGCGAGTTCGGCACGGCGGAGCGGGCCGCGGAACTGGCTGCACAAGCGATGGCCGTCGCCCCCGAAGAACCGGGCGTGCTCCTCCTGGCCGCCGACTGCGCCCGCGACGTCGAGGACTACGACGAAGCCCGCCGCCTCATCAGGCGGGCTATCGAGCTGGCGCCCGAGGCCCTCGTGCCCTACGCCAGCCTGGCCGAAATCGAAGTCCGTGCCGGTGACCGGGAAGCCGCCATTACCGTCCTCCAGGAGGGCATCGCGGCCTGCGGACCGCACACCGATCTGCTCTGGAACCTCGCCAACTACTACGTCGAGGCGGGCGAGGTGGATTCCGCCCGGAACACCATCGAGCGGCTGCGGGCGGCGGGCCAGCCGGAAGCCCTGCTCACCTATTTGACCGCCCGCATCGATCTGGCCGCGGGCGAGTGGCTCCGCGCATCGCGGCGCCTGGAGCGCGCCCGCGCCGGGTTGAGCGAATGGCCGGACCTGGTCAAGCAGGCCGACCTCATGCTCGGCGCCTGTTACCAACAGATGGGGAACGCCGATCAGCAATTGGCCGCCTTCCGACGGGCCGTCAACGCCGATCCCCAATCCGCGGCCGGGCGGCTGGGCATCGTCTCGGCGCTGATGGCCGCCGGCCGCATCGAGGAGGCCATCGCCGAGATGCGGAACGTGGCGCACTTGAGGGGTGCCCCGCCGGAGAGCCTCATCGACCTAGGCCGCCTCATGGTGCTGCGGAACCTCCGCGCCGACCGCAGCCAGCGGCGGTGGGAGGACGTCGAAGCGGTGCTCGACCAGGCCCAGCTCCACCTCCCCGAAGCCCCGCAGGTACCGATCCTCCGCGCGGAGGTCCTGGTCGCCCGGAACCGTCCCCAGGAGGCCGACGCCCTGTTGGCTGCGGCGGTCGAGGACCTGCCCGGCCGTGCGGAGATCCACGCGGCCCGGGCCTTATTGGCCCAGCGGCAGGAGGACGGGGCGCGCGCCGAGGCGCTCTTGAATGCCGCGGAAGACGCCTTGGGCGATGGGGCCGTGCTCCGTCTGGCCAGGGCTGAGCTGCTCCTCGGCCGCGGCGGGGCCGATGCCGAGAGCCTCGCCCGGCTGGCCGAGAACGTCGACGACTGGCAGCCGGAAGAACAGGTCCGGCTCTGGCGGTCGTTGGCCGGCGTGGCGATGCAGGCAGGAGCGTACGACCTGGGCAGGACGCTCTGCCGGCAGGTCGCCGCGCGGCAGCCCACCGACCTGCGCGCGCGGACACTGCTCTTCGACGTCGCCTTGCTGGCCGAAGACGACACGGGGATGGAGGCGGCCCTGGAGGAAATCCGCCAGATCGAGGGCGAGGGCCCCCTCTGGCACTACGGCCGTGCCGTGCTCCTGCGGCTGAGGGCCGGCGACGGCGACGCCGACTATCTCGCGCAGGCGCAGCAGCACATCGCCGCGGCGCGGACCATGCGCCCCAACTGGGCGCGGCTCCCCGCCCTCGAGGCGGAGATCCTCGAACTGCGCGGCGAATCGGACCTGGCGCTCGACCGCCACTTGCAGGCCATCGACCGCGGCGAGCGGAATCCCGAAACGATCCGCCACGTCGTCGAGATGCTCTTCCGGCAGCAGCGCTTTGCCCGTGCCGACCGGGTGCTCCGCTTGCTGGAAGAGCAGCAGCTCCCCTTCTCGGGCGACCTCGGCCGGCTGGCCGCCGAGATCTCCCTGCAACTGCACAACTTCGACCGCGCCCTCGATATGGCCGAGCGCGTGGCGGCTGCCTCGGCGACCTTCGAGGACCACCTCTGGCTCGGCCAGGTATTCCGCGTCATGGGGCAGCGGGCCCAGAGCGAGCGGCGCGAGGATCGCGCCGCTGCCTTCTTCGCCGAGGCCGAATCCGAGTTCCGCCGCGCCGTGGAGCTGGGCGGAGAGCTCGCCGCTCCCCACGTGGCCCTGGTGCAGTTCCTGCACCGTATTGGGGAGGAGGAAGCGGCCGCCGCAGCCATTGCGGCGGCACCGTTGCGGGCCGCCGACGAAGGCGCTTCGCTGATCCCCGCTCTCTGCTACGAGGCCATCGGTGCGCTCGACGAGGCGGCGGAGGGCTACGCCGCCGCCCTGGCCGAAACCCCGAACGATCCCCGCCTCGTCCGCGCCGCCGCCGACTTCTTCGTCCGCCATGGCCGCACCGCGGAGGCCGAGAGGCAGCTCCACCGCTTCCTCGACGACGAACTGGAGGCCACCGAAGAGGACGTGACCTGGGCTCGCCGCGGCCTGGCCACCGTTCTCCTCTCCCGGGGCAGCCGCGAGAGTTTCGACCAGGCCCTGGCGTTCCTGGAAGAAAACCTCGCCTCGCCCGCCGCCTCCGTCGAGGATCGCCGCGCCAAGGCCTTCGTGCTGGCGGCCTATCCCGAGCGGGCCCGCCTCCGCGAGGCGGTGCAGACCATCGAGGGGGTGGTCCATCAGCAGCGCCCCCCGAACCCGGAAGACCTCTTTCTCCTCGCCCAGCTCTATCACGGCGACGGCGATTGGGCGGCGGCGGCGGCGCAGATGCGCCGCCTTCTCGCCAGCCACGGCTACGAGCCGCGCTACGTAGCCTGGTACGCGGCTTCGCTCCTGCAGCGGGGCGAGCTGGGGCAGGCCGACGTGTGGCTCGGGCAACTCCAGCAGATCGCCCCCGATGCCTTCCAGACGGCGAACCTCCGTGCCCGGGCGGCCTTCGAACGCGGTCGCTACGATACGGTGCTCGCCGTGATCGCGGGGTATCTCGGCCGCGATACGTCGCAGCCCGCCGAACCGGAGGTCCGCCGGCAGATGGCGTCCTCGACCTTGGAACGGTTCGCCCGCCGGCTTCGCGAGCGCGGTGAGCTGGAGCAGGCCGCCGCCCTGGCGCAGCGGGCCGAGGAGCTCCTCAGCCAGGGGAGCCTCGAGCGCCCCACCGAAGGGCTTTCCCTGGCCGCCTTCCTGGGCCGGCAGGGCCGCACCGACGAGGCTCTGGCACGGATCGACGCGGCTTGGGAAGAGGCCGGTACCGCCGAGCTGGCCACGGCAATCACAGCCGCCGCCGGCGGCCAGCCCACCGCCGCCCAGTGGGCGGAGCTCGACACCCGCTTGGAGCGAGCCCTCGAGGAGCACGGCCGCGCGGTGCCGCTGCTCATCGCGCAAGCCGAGCTCCATTCCCGCCGCGGCGACTTCGACGCCGCCGAGGCGGTCTACCGCCGGATCCTTGCCGAGCATCCCACCGCCGTCGTCGCCTTGAACAACCTGGCCATGCTGCTCGCGGTGCGCGAAGAGCAGCTCGACGATGCCCTTGCCCTCGTTCAACAAGCCGTGGCCATCGCCGGCCCCGTGCCGGAATTACTCGATACCCGGGCGGTGATCCACCTCGTGCGCGGGGAGGCCGAGCTGGCCCTCGACGACCTCCGGCAGGTGCTCGCCGTGACGCCCACGGCCCGGGGGCGCTTCCGCGAGGCCCAGGCCTTGCTGGCGGCCGGCCGGGTAACCGACGCGGCCGAAGCCCTGGCTGCCGCCCGCGATCTCGGCCTCGCCGCCGACCACATCCATCCCATGGAGCTGGCCGCCTACCGCGACGTCGTCGATGAGTTGGCGGCCGACCTGGCGGCCATGCGCCGCGGCATCGAGGCCGCCGGCCCCCATACCGATCTTCTCTGGAATTTGGGCAACTACCTGGTCGAGGCGGGGAGGTTCGACGAAGCGCGCGACGTCCTCGACCGCCTCCGCGAGATCCGGCACCCCGAGTCGATGCTGGCGCTCCTCGATGCCCGCATCGATCGGGCGCTCGGCGCATGGGGCGAGGCGGCCCACAAGCTGGAGCGCGCCCGCCCCGGACTCACCGAATGGCCCGAACTGCTCCTCCAGGCCGATCTTCTCCTGGGGTCCAGCTACGAGGCCATGGGCATTCCCGACCGGCAGCTCGCCGCCTTCCGCCGCGCCCTGCAGACGGATTCCCTCTCCGTCACGGCGCGGCGCGGGGTGATCAGGGCGCTCGCGGCCGCGGGCCGCCTCGAGGAGGCCGTTGCCGAGGCCCATTACCTCTCCCGGTTCCGCGGCGCCCCCGCGGGGAACCTCGTCGACCTGGCCCGCTTGATGACGCTCAAGTTCCTCCACGGCGAGGGAGCCACGCACCGTTGGCGCGAGGTCGAAGCCGTGCTCGACGAGGCGGAGGGCTTTCTCCCCCAGAATCCGCAGATTGCGGTGCTCCGCGCCGAGCTGCTCGTGGCGCAGGACCGCCTCGACGAGGCCGAGCACCTCCTCGAGGCGGCGCAGGACGCCCGGCCCGACTCCTTCGAAATCGGCTTGGCTCGGGCCTCCCTGGCGCGTCGCCAGGGTGACTGGGCGCGCGCCGAGACCTTGCTCGACGCCGCCTCGGCGAAGTGGGGCGACGGGCCCGCCCTCCGTGCCGCTCGCGGCCAATTCCTCGTCGAACGGGATGGCGCCCGGGCCTCCGCAGCCCTGGCCGAACTCGCCGAGGATGTCGGGACCTGGCCCGAAGACGACCGCGTGGCGCTCTGGAGCGATCTGGCCGAGCTGGCCCTGGCGGCTGGTGATCTGGAGTTGGCTGAGAGGCTCGCGCGGCGGCTGGGCGAGCGTGAACTCGCCGACCTGGCGGTGCATCGGCTGGCGGTCGACGTGGCGCTCCACGGCGGTGATCCCGCAGCCCTCGAAACGGCGCTCGAGGCGATCGCAGAGATCGAGGGGGAAGGGCCGTTGTGGCACTTTGGGCGGGCCGCGCTGCTGGTGCTCCAGGCGTCGGCAGGAACCGGCGACGATTCGGACCCCGCCGCGGCCCCGGCCGAGGAGCAGGCCCGCACCCTGCTGGCGCAGGCCCAGGAGCACCTGGCAGCGGCGCGCCGCCTGCGGCCGGCCTGGGCGCGGCTTCCGGCCCTCGCCGCCGAGATCTACGAGTTGCAGGGCGACTCCCAATTGGCCCTGGAACAGCACCTCCAGGCCCTGGCGCGCGGCGAGCGCGATCCGGCAGCCATCCGCGGCGTCTTCGCGGCGCTCTATCGGCGCCAGCGCTTCGCCGAGGTGGACCGCGTGCTGGACCTTCTCGAGAACCGGCGGCAGCCGTTTTCCGACGCCTTGGGGCGCATGGCCGCGGCGGTCTCCCTGCGGCTGCACGGCTTCGAGGAGGCTCTGGAGATCCTCCGCAGCGAGGCCCAATCGGCCGGGGGCGCCGAGGACTTCGTCTGGTTGGGGCACGTCTACAGTGTGCTCGGCCAGCGGGCCCGGGCGGCGGGGAGCGCGGGCGAGGCGACGGCGCACCTCGAGGAGGCCGAGGCCGCCTTCCGCCGCGCCCTGGAAATCGATGGCAAACCCCAAGCGCATGTCGCCCTGGTGCAGTTCCTCCATCGCTTCGGCCGGCCCGTGGAGGTCGAGCGCGCCCTGGCCGCTGCTCCCGAGCGGGCGGAAGACGCAGAGGGGACGCTCGTGCGAGCCCACTGCCTCGAGGCCCTGGGGCGGACCGACGCCGCCGCCCAGCAGTACGCCGCGGCCCTGGCCGAGGCCCCCGACGATCTCCGCCTGGTCCGCCGCGCCGCCGAGTTCCATCTCCGCCACGGAATGCACGCCCCCGCCGAGGAGCAGCTCCGCCGCCTCCTCGACGCCGGGGCGGCCGCCGCGGAGGAGGACGTCCGCTGGGGCCGCCGCCATCTGGCGACCATCCTTCTCGACCGCGGCGGCGATGCCCTCGACGAAGCCCGCGGACTGCTCGAGGCGAACCTCGCCTCGGCAGACGCCTCGCCCGAAGACCGCCGCACGATGGCCCTCCTGCTCTCCGCTTCCCAGGATGCGGCCGACCGCCAGGAGGCGGCGCGGATGCTCGAGGCGGTCGTCCACGAGGCGCCCTACCGCCCCGAAGACGTCTTCCGCTTGGCGCGCCTCTACGCCGACGAGAACGACTGGTCGCGGGCCGCGGCGCAGATGCGGCGCCTGCTGGCCGGACACGGTTACGAGCCCCCCTACGTCGCCTGGTACGCCGCCGCCCTCATCGAGCGCGACGAAGCGGCCGAGGCGGCCGTCTGGCTGCGGCAGCTCGAACGCATCGCTCCGGAAATCCTGGGGCCGGTGGGCCTCAGCGGCCAGGCCGGCCTCCACCCCGACCGCTTCGACGCCATCCTCATGCGCCTCCGCACCTACCTGGAACAGCAGGGGCTGGGGTAGCCTGGATTCCCGCGGGGAGCGCCGGGTGAAGGCCCCTCGGGATGTAACCGTTCACAGGGGACCGTCCCGATCTTCGCGGCCGTAGAAGGTATTCCTCCTGGATAACGCTATTCGGCCGCGAAAATGAGACTGTCCCCTTCGGCCAGTACGCCGCGGCAGGGTAAGGGGACGGTTACCTCGCGATGCACAGGGCTAAAGGCGTTGGGTGGCACGACGGGTCGTCGAATTCCATATATTGACATTGCCCGAAAGCGCGGTAGGATAATCGGCCGATGGCCTACGGCGTTCGGTGTCGATCCGTCTGCGCTTGGGATCGGCATCGTGCGGAGGTGGCCTGCCGGAGGTGTGCGCCCGGCCGCATCCCCCGCAGGGATGCCGCCGGGGTAAAGGGAGCACCTTTCTGGCCGGCAAGCCGGCAGAAAGGGGGCAATGGTGGCCAAGAGGCGTGCCACAGCGCGTCGCGGTCGAGCGGCCAGGCCGCCGGAGCGCCGTCCGAAGGACGCGCCCGCGCCGGCCCGCGGCGGTGAGGGCAACGGTGCCCCTCCCGACGCCTTCTCTTTGAGCGACGAATTCGTCGAGCGGGCGCGCCTTACCGGCGAGCGCCGCGATCTTCTCGAGTCCAATTGGGCTCTCTTTCAAAACCAGGATCGCAGGTAACGGGCGAGGACTTGAACGAAACGGTCGATGTCCTCGAGGACGAACTTCAAAGGAAAGGCTTATTGACATCCGGTCCGCAGCCCACCGATCGAGGCCACCGGTTTGCTGGCGTCAGTATGAGCGTGCCAGGGCGCGCTAGCGGCGCGATTCTAGGCTCGTCGAGGTGGGACCTGCCCGACTGGCGATGCGGTCGAGAGAGTTGTTCAAAGCCCCGCGTACTCGCGGCACGTAACGGCGCGACGTACGCGGCGTCACGCAGGCGAGGAGCGGTGGGATGACCGAGCCGAATGTCGAGGCGGCCGGTGGCCAGGCGTCGCGGTTCCGGCCGCGGCCGGCGGTGCGGCGGCTGCGGGCGTTTGCCTACGATCCGGGGCTGGCGGCGCGATTGAGCACCGTGGCGCTCAACGAGACGGTGCTGCCGGTCGCCTGGGAGGAGGACCTGCTCCCCGGGCCGATCGGCGAGTACCTCGAAGTCATCGACCACGACCCGGCGAGCGGCGTCTTCTACGAGCCGGTCGATCTCAACGAGCCCCACCTGCTGGCCCAGGACGGCCTGGCGCCGTCGGAGGGAAATCCCCACTTCCACCAGCAGATGGTCTACGCCGTGGGCATGACGACCATCCGGCACTTCGAGCAGGCCCTGGGGCGGCGGGCCCTCTGGGCACCGCGGCGGATGCGCCAGGCCGGCGGCGAGGAGGCCGAGGAGTATGTCCCGCGGCTGCGGATCTACCCCCATGCCCTCCGCGAGGCGAACGCCTACTACAGCCCGGCGAAGAAAGCGCTGCTCTTCGGCTATTTCACCGCGGCCTTCGACGGCCCGGGGACGTACCTGCCGGGCGGAATGGTCTTCACTTGCCTCTCGCACGACATCATCGCCCACGAGATGACGCACGCCCTGCTCGACGGCCTGCACCCGCTGTTCATCGAGGTTACGAATCCGGACGTGCTTGCCCTCCACGAGGCCTTCGCCGACGTGGTGGCCCTCTTCCAGCACTTCGCGAACCCCGAGGTGCTCGCCCATCAGCTCGCCGAGACCCGCGGCGACCTGGCGCGGCGGAACCTCCTCGGCAAGCTGGCCCGCCAGTTCGGCGAGGCCATCGGCAACCGCGGCGCGCTCCGCGACGCCATCGGCCCCGTCGACCGCGCCACCGGGGCCTGGCAGCCCCACGCGCCTCCAGCGGCTCACCGCCGACGTGCAGGAGAAGCTCATCAACTGGGGCTACGCCATCTGCGACGCCGCCCTCCGCAAGCACTACCCCCCCGACCTCCCACCCCTGCCCGGCTTCCCCTACCCGTCGGCCGGGGTGTGAGCGACCGCAGGTGCTACTCGATACACCGTGAAGTCACACGGATGCCCTTTCCATTGCTTCACCTTGGAGGGCGCGACTCGGCACCTCACGGCCGTAGGCCGGGGAATGCAAGCTCGATCAAGAGCAGCCACCAGGCCTGGAGGGCCGGAATGCTGCGACCGCCCCGCCTGTAATGGCGGATCGCCGATCCGTCCCCGGCGCCCACGAATGTGTGCAACTCTTCCCCATGAAGACGGATCGCCGTTCCTTCCCCCAAGCGGCGTGCGCCCCCATTTCTACCGGGGTTCCATCGCTACGACCCGGCTTAGGGCCGCCGAGGTGGCGCAGGAGTCGAGGCACCTGAGCTGCCTGGCCGCCAGCGGCGTGATCGAACTGACGCCGAGAACGGCCATCATCGGGCATGATGGTTGGGCCGATGGCAGGCTGGGGCGACTGCGAGAACAGCGAAATCATCCTGAACGACCCCTTGATGATTGCCGAGATCTCGCCGCGGCTTGAGGACCACAACGTGGACAAGGGTGGCCTTAGCGAGACCCTGTCCGCCCTGGCCGACGAGGCAGCACGACATTTCGAGAAAGTGCTTGAAGAGGAGGCAGGCTGCTACGAACATACCATCGCCGTGACACATGTTCCGCCGTCCGGGAAGGCAGCATGGTTTCGATGCAAGACTTCGAGTGACGACTTCGTGCCCTACTTCGCCTGCAAGGTGATTGGCGATGTCTTGACCAGAATCATGCAGGCTCACCGCCAGTCCAAGCTGACGGTGCTGTGCGGCCACACCCGTGGTGGCGGTGAGATCCAGGTCTTGGACAACCTGCGGGTGCTGACGGTCGAAGGGAGGTACAGGCAACCGCCGCTGGATAGGATTTTGGAATTCGAGTGAAAGCGGCCACGAAATGATCGACTGGAAGGCATCCCTCATCGGTACGATTGTTCTCACCGCCCTACTGTGGGCCATAACGTGGGTGGTACAGTCGAATGTTCTTCGTAACTCTGGTAGAATGCAGAACACCCACTCCCTGGAGACGTTGACCATGTGCGGCAGATTTACGCTGCGGACGCCAGCCAAGGAGATCGCCCAGGCTTTTCGCGTCACCGCGCCCGACATCGAGCCCCGCTATAATATTGCTCCGTCGCAACCGGTGGCGGCGGTGCGCCGCAAGCCCGACCGGGAAGGCCGAGAACTCGCCATGCTCCGCTGGGGCCTCGTTCCCTTCTGGGCAGACGATCCTCAGGTCGCCTACAAGATGATCAACGCCAGGGCCGAAACCGTGGCAAAGAAGCGCGCCTTTCGAAAGGCATTTGCTCAGCGACGATGCCTGATTGTCGCAGACGGGTTCTATGAGTGGCAGAAGACGGGTGAGGGAAAGCAGCCGTTCTTGATCCACATGAAGGACGATGGTCCCTTCGCTTTTGCGGGCCTGTGGGAGCATTGGAAGGGCGACGGCGAAGAGATCGAGTCGTGTACCATCATCGTTACCGAGGCCAACAATCTGCTGAAGTCAATCCACGAGCGGATGCCGGTCATTCTCGCCCCGGCTGATTACGACGTGTGGCTCGACCCCACGTGTGAGGACTGGGATCGGCTGCAAGAGATGTTGAAGCCGTTTCCTTCGTCCGAGCTTGAGGCGTACGCGGTGGGTCGAGCGGTCAACAATCCGAAGAACGACTTCGAGCAATGCGTGGAACCAGTCGAAGGCCGACCGTGAGTATCCATATCCCCATCACGACCAGCATCCTCCTGAGCGTGTTGCTGACGATGGTCCTGTGGCTGCTGCGGTTCTTTTTCTGGTGACGCCAGGCCTATGAACGATCTCCAGATCTTCACCATCGGCTACAGCATCCACCCCTTGGGCGCGTTCAACATCGCCTGGAGCAGTTCAAGGAACCGGTCCTGGAAAGCAGCCTCCGCGTGCAGGTGACGGATTATTCCGGGAGGAGAAGAAGGCGAGGCGGCGAAACGCTTGACCGGCCTTGCCTCGGTGGTAGACTGAGGGGCGGATCGGGGAAGTGGTCTGCCGGTGTGGCTGGGAGGCAGACGTTGGCAGAGGGGGGGTGGGGAGACGTGCGGGCAGAGCGCGGTGGAGTCGGTGTCGTCGGTTGGGGGCAGACCAAGGGATACACCTATGTTCAGGCACGTGCCTGGCTGCTTTGCGCCGTATCGTGCATTCGCCCCGGCGATCTTCGCCGTTGTTTCGTCCGGAGCCCCGCTGGCTCCGGCAGATGGCGGCCAAGCGATGCGGATTCGGCCTACCGCCGGGGAGCTGCGCCCGGTCGAGCCCACGAAGATCGACGACGGCCAGTGCGACGAGGAATCGGCGGCCCGCGTACCCTAGAGGGAACGATCCATGGCGAACGCCCAACTCCGCGAAGTCTTCGAGAAGATCCAGCGCGTGCACCGCGAGGCCGCCAGTTGCTATGCCGACATGACGGCCCTGCCCGACAGGCGGCTGGCCATGCTGGGCGAGGTCTTTCGCCGGCGGGAGCAGGTCTTCGCACGGCGCCTGATGGCCTTCAAGGCCAACGAGCACCCCTCCGTACTGGATACCTGGGTCAAGTACGTTCCCTTTGACCGGGTCGAGGAGGCCCTCGCCGCGATCCAGGCAGAGCGGGAGAAGGACCCGGAGGCCTGCCTGCAGCAATGCCTCGAGCTTCAGCAGCGGCTGGCGCGGTTCCTGCGGGAGATGGCGGACAAGCTGAGCGCCCCGAACGTGCGCGAGTTCCTCGAGGGCCTGGCCGACTGCGAGGAAAAGGCCGTCCGGGACTTCTGGTTCGCCATGCTCACCGAGCACGACGCCTGAACGCCGCGGCGCTGGCGGGCGCTTCCCCCGGCGGCCGGCTGGCAGGCGGTCCTCGGCGAGCGGCAAGTCGAACCTGGTGAAGAGGTGGGACGCGCGGAACGGCTATCGCGACCTGGGCCCGCGGGGGGCCGTCTACCTGGGGGAGCCCGATTTGCGGCTCTCGAAGGCAGCCGCACAACAAGCATGCCAGGATCCTTCGCGGACTGTTCCACCTCTATGCCTTTGATCGCCAGTCTTACTCGGCCGGCCACAGCCGATCGGCGAGGTCCATGAAGTGCCCCCAGTCATCCGGCGTCAGGTTGTGGCCGCCGCTGCGAACGTGGTAGCCGCGGGGACCGGCGACGAGGGGCTGGTCGAGCGCCGGCATGGCCTCGGGCCGGATGGGGGCGTGATTCCAGAGGCCATAGACCGAGGAGGCGTGCGCCAGGGAGAGAAACTCCCCGCGGGGGTCGGCCCACAGGTCCCGGTCGGCACTGGCCACGTACACGGCCCGCGGGGCCATGAGCGCGACGAGCATGTGCTGGTCGACGGGGAGCGCGTCCTCGCGGTCGTTGAACGCGTTGAAGTTGTCGCAGAACCAGTGGGGGAAGGACGTGTTGATGCGGTGCACGGTCTCGCCGAAGCGGCGGCGGCTCAGCGCCGCGCCGCCGCAGCCGGAATTGTTGGAAATCACCAGGGCGAAGCGGGGGTCCTCGGCGCCGGCCCAGAGCGAGGCCTTGCCGCCGCGGGAGTGCCCCACGACGGCGATTCGTTCCTGGTCCACGCGGGGGTCGGTTTCGAAGTAGTCCATGGCGCGGCTGGCGCCCCAGCCCCAGGCGGCCAACGCGGCCCAGGCATCCGCGGGGCGGGCTGCACGGTCACCCTCCATCAACTGGATGACCCCCTCGCGGAAACGCTCCCGGTGATCGGGAGCCAGATCCCCCACCTGCAGCGCCGCGATGCCGTAGCCTCGGGCGATGACCTCTTCGGCCGGCCAGAAGCCGGATCGTTCCTGACGGGTGGGGTCGGTATTCTCCGCGCCGCGGTTGTTCAGCAGCAGGAAGACGGGCACCGCCTCCGTCCGCGCGTTGGGCAGAAACACAATCAACTCGAACCGATGCTCGCGATCGGCCCGGCGGCTGACGACCGCGACGCGTCGGAGCGTGGCGGCGCCTTCCAGGGCCTGGAGATCCTCCTCGAGGAACTGGAACTGCAGCTGCTCCGGCCGGCCGGGGGAGCGACCGTACATGTGGGTGCGAAAAAGCTCGAGGATCTCCGCTCGCCGACGCGGCCAGTCCGCTGCGGTCTGCACGGTCGAGCCGTCCGCCGCCAACAGAGGATCGGGCAGATCGTAGCGAGGCACCTGGGCCTCGTCATAGTTGACCTCGGGACGTTGCTGGCCAAGCCGCTCGACAAGCTGCGGATCGGCCTGCCAGGAAAGCTCCTGCCCGCGAGCGAACGGCAACGAGCAAACGGCGCAGAGGGCGAAGATGAGGCAACGGAAAGGGTGCATGGGATTCACGGAAAGGGTCGTCTCGCGCGGAAGACAGCTCCCTCCCATCCACGCCTCGATTCCAGGGGCGGAATACCGTTTCCACCCGAGCCATTCGCATCGCACGCAGCATCACGCGGACCCTACCACAGCCGCCTCCGAACGTCAAGGCGACCGGTAGGAACGCAGCGGTGGTCGCGCGTCGGCGTCTGGCGCTCTCCTTCTCCTCTTCCCCGATCCGTAACCGTTCACGGGCTGGCCGGGGACTGGTCTATTTTTCGGCCAACAGACTCTACTTTAGCGACCGACGATGCCCGAAAAATGGACCTGTCCTCTTACTTAACCCGACAACGCCCTTACCGCCGCGCCGGCCAAAGGTGACATTCCCATTTTCACGGCCGAATCGCGTCATCCACGCCGAATACCGATGTGGCCGCGAAAATCGGGACAGTCCCCCGTGAACGGTTACGGCCGCCCGCAATAGCCGGCTCATCCACCGCCGCGGGTGAACCATCTCCCCACCGCGGAATCGCGCTCCCATTGTATTTCAATGCGAGACCCGGTGTGGGTGCGAAGCAGCTCAACATGATGTGTCCCGCTGTTCTCGGTCCGCCTCGTCAACAGCAGAACACAAGGCCGATGGATTCTCCCAGGGTCGCCGGAAGAGTTCCACCGCGATCATGGAGGCCAACTCCTCCTACCGCTATCCCTCGGTCATCGAGGAATCGGCAACCAGCACGACGACGGAGCGGGGAGCGACCTGGTACTGCAGGTCGGCAAGCGGCGCTTCCTGGCCCGGCTCGAGGAGGTCGTTGGGGCTGGGGAGGCTCGTGTCGACCACCCGCTTCCATCGTTCGGCAGGTCCCTCCTGGACCACGAACGTCAGCGGCTGCCACCAGGCGTTGATCATTACGTAGATGTCCTGGTCCTCCTGGGAGGCGCCGTGGAGGCAGTAGGCGAGGCTGTGCGAGTGGTGTGCCATGTCGACCGTGGCCCCCACGCCGTACCAGCGGACGTCGCCCCGCCAGTACCTCGCGCGGGCGATGGAACGATGCGCCCGGCGGAAGGCAATCATCCCGCGGAAGAAGCGGAAGACCTCGCCGTTCTCTTCCTGCCGGCTCCAGTCGAGCCAGCTCACCTCGCTGTCCTGGTTGTAGGGGTTGTTGTTCCCCCGCTGCGTCTGGAGGAATTCGTCGCCCATGCGGAACATGGGGGTGCCGTTGGCCAGCAGCAGGAGGCAGCAGAAGTTCTTCACCTGCCGGCGGCGGAGGGCCAGCACCTCGG
>SKOZ01000002.1 GCA_007119795.1 Planctomycetales bacterium
GAGGGCCTCCTGCAGGGCATCCTCGGGCGCCGTGCACCATTGCCGCGCGTAGAGCACCAGCGCGGCGCCGTGGGCGTCGATCAACTGCCGCAGCCGTTCTGCGTCGATCCCTTCCACGGTCCCTCCGCTGCCAGGCGAGGCGCGTTAGCCGCACACCACCGTCCGACCTTCTCCCTCCGGAAGCCGAGAAGGTCCCGCGGCGCGCCGCCGATCGCCTTCGGTATGATTATGTCCCCGCTCGGCCCCCGATTTCCCGCCCCTGAGGGGAAAAATCCCCAGGTCGAGAGGCTGCCGCCTCGATTTCCGCTACGCAGTCGGCAAAGGAACCAACGGGTTTACGCGGCGCAACTAGTTTTGAAGGTTGCACTTAGGGCAGAATTGGCCTGGGCGCCACGCTACGCCGTGAACCGTAGCCGACCCTCTCAGAGAACGGCGAAGGGGAAGGGTAAAAGGGGATCGTGCATCCTCGGGAGGCCGGGAAACGCCACCTGCGGGCAGCGGGGAAATACCGTTCGCGCGGGAAGAGCTCGCGAACCCTCCGCAGGGCCCTCTAATCGCAGGAAGGGAGGGACTGCTCTTCTTCCTCAGGGTAGGGGCAGCCAGGCCGGATTGGCTGTTCGCGGCAGAGATGCCAGGCACTCGTTCCAGTAGGCCATCAGTTCGGCACGGACCGCCGTTCGGAGCAGTTCGTGGTCGTCAGGAGCATCCATCGCTCGTGCCACCACCCAGGGAATGTCGATGGCCGAGTCCGAGAACGCCCAGTGCAGAAACGTCTCGCGCCCCAGCCAGGCGTGCTCGACGCCGGACCACAGGGCGGAGTGCTTGGCCCCGCGATAGTCGAACTGGAAGAGCGCATCCGCGGCGATCTGCACGGCCCTGCGCAGCGGCAGCCGGCCTACGCGGCGGCGGAGCGATCGCTGACGGGCCGTGGGACGGTCTGCGATGCGCGAAGTGAGGCAGGCTTGGAGCATGGCGTTGCTGATCCTGAGGTTGTGGTGCGGCGCTGCGATGCCGTAGCGGGCAAGGCACAAGGGGACGCCGATCATGAAGCCGGTGCCCTTCACCGGGGCGGCGAAGGTGTGGGGGCTTTGCAATGCGGCGTCGTGCATGGGGCCCCAATCCGTTGAGGTAGCGACTGGGCGAGAAAAGCCGCAAGACGTCGCGGCAAATCGGGCGCAATCGAAAAGGGGTGACTACATATCACGCCATTTTAGCAGTTCGCGGGCACCGGGGCGCCCCCCCTCTGCGAAGTATTGCCCGGAAGGGGCGGCCGGACGGACCTCTCTTTATTCCCCCAGTTCCCTTCGATAGCATGGAACTTGCGGCCACTGTTGGCCGTGCGGGTTCCATTCCTCCTTGTGGAAATGCACCATGAATCATCCGCACCGGACGATAGCACTCCTCCTTGCCGCTTCGCTCTCGCTTGCCGCTTACGCTGAATATGCTCCCGGCGGGCCGCCCCGGTACCAGGCGCTGCAATACCCGCAGCCGGGCACGGGGAGCACCTGGTCGATCCTGGACCGCGACGGAGCCAACCGGCAGGTGGAACCGTATCTGTCGTCGCTGGGGCAGGGCGAGGCGGGGACGGGGGTGGTCCTTTCGCCGGAGTTCACCGTGGAAGTGGATTCCATTTCCTTCACCATCCGCGGGCACGACGGACCGGGCGGAGGCCGAGGCGAGAATTACCTCGCCCTGGTCGACGCCGGGACGGGCGAGGTACTGGAGAAGACCGAGGCGCCGGGCAACGATGAGCTGCAAGAGCGGCAATGGGACGTGGCGGCGCTCCGCGGCCGGCAAGTGCGGATCGAGGCCCACGACGGCATTCAGGAGAGCGCTTTCGCCTGGCTGGGCATCGGCCGGATCGATGCCGGGCCGGCGCTGCGGGTCGATTTCCGCCAGGGAATGCCCGAGGGATGGGAACGGCCGGAGCGCGTGGCGGAGGCTCGGTGGGAGCTCGTCAGCGGCGGCGTCCCCTTTCGCCGCAACACCGCCGTGCACGGCCTGATCTCCGCCGAGGGCGAGTTGGACATCCCCTGCGGCTTCGCCCCCGAGCGGGTCTTCTTCCTCGGTTGCACCGTACCGCTGGGCGAGCCGCTGGCGTACTACGGGGCCATCGAGTTCCACTACCAGTCGCAGGCGGTGGAGATCTTTCCCCTGATCTACGGGTTCACGCTGGACGGCGAGGCCAAGCTGCTGAGCCCTTCCCCGGCGATCCACCTGCATCCGTCCAGCGATCCGTTCCAGCACTACCTGGCCATCGCTCCCCGGGACGGCGAGGTGATCGAGAAGATCCGCCTGGTGGCCAACCCCGCCCGCGGCCCCATCCCGCTGATTACGGCCATCACCTGCGAAATCGCCGAGGAGCACGAGCGCCTCACCCCGCTGCCGGCCGAAGAGCTCTCCCGTGAAGAAGCCGCCTGGATCGGGGCCCACACCGTCAGCGGCCGGAGCCCGGATCTCGCCCGCATCAAACGGCAGATCCGCGAGGCGCACAAGATCCCCGAGGCTCCGCCTGCTCCCATCAGCTTTCGCAAGCATCACATCGACCGGGCGTTCCGCAGCGAGGGGGTCGCCGTGGCGGACTTCAACGGCAATGGAATCCTCGATATCGCCGCCGGCAACGTCTACTACGCCGGCCCCGACTGGACCATGCATCCCTTGGATGGCGAGCCCAGGGAGTTCTCCATCAAGGGATACAGCGACGCCTTCCTCTGCTTCGCCGACGACATCACCGGCAACGGGTGGAACGACCTGGTCGTCGTCGGATTCCCCGGGCACCACACCTACTGGTGGGAGAACCCGGGAGCCGACGGCGGCTCCTGGAAGCGGCACCTGGCAGTCGAGCAGACAGGTAACGAGAGTCCGCACTACGTGGATCTCACGGGAGACGGGCGCAAGGAGCTGATCTTCATGCACGGCTCACAATGCGCGCTGGCCCGCCCCGGGCCCAATCCGCGAGAGCCTTGGATTATCGAACCGATTGCGGGCCCGCAAGACCCCGGCGCCGGACATGGCCTGGGTGTGGGGGATGTCAACGGCAATGGCCGGCTCGATGTGCTTTCGCCCAACGGCTGGTGGGAAGCTCCCCCCAACCGCGCGGCGCGTCCCTGGCGTTTCCACCCCGCCACGCTCTACGGCGAGGCCCAGCTCTGCGTGGGGGATTTCGACGGCGATGGCCGCAACGGCGTCCTCGGCAGCAGCGCCCACGCCTACGGGATCTACTGGAACCGGCAGACCGCAGACGGCTGGAAGACGTTCCGGATCGACGATACGCACTCCCAGACCCACGCCATTCATCTCGCCGACCTTACGGGCAACGGTCTCGTCGATTTCGTCACCGGCAAACGCTTCTGGGCGCACAACGGTTACGATCCCGGGTCATACGAGCCATCTGTCTTGTGCTGGTACGAGCTGCGAGTCCGAGACGGGCAACCGGCCTGGATCCGGCATGAGATCGACGACGACAGCGGTGTCGGCCTCCACTTCGAGATCGTCGACGTCAACGGCAACGGGCTGCTGGACATCGTCACCTCGAACAAAAAGGGCGTGTTCCTTTTCGAGCAGTTGCCCCGCTGATCCCTCCTGGCGGCGTAAAGGACAACGTGCATTGCCTTTTTCAACGGGAGCCTGCCGCCAGTGCCACCTTCTCCAGCAGTTCATTTTGAACAGGAGGGCGCGGAGGGAACAGAGAGGGGGCTGTTCGGGAAAGCGGCAACAAGAGCAGAGAGGTTTGGTGGTGAAGGAAGGAGTGGGTAAAGCCCGGCACCAACTCCGCGCCACGAGTCGCGCCTGTACCTCCACTCCCTTCCTCGGCGCCCTCTGTTCCCTCCTGTTCAAGCAATAACTAACCCCGCGCCACCGATTTGTTTTGAACAGGAGGGCGCGGAGGGAACAGAGAGGGGGGGCTCATCGGGAGAGCGGCAACAACAGCAGACAAGTTTGGTGGTGCGAGCCACGCCTGCATCTCCACTCCCTCCCTCTGCGCCCTCTGTTTCCTTCTGTTCAAGAGATACCCCCGCTCCACCGGCCCCTTTCTTCAACGGGAAATGGAAAACACCGAGGAGGTGGAAGGACCGGTGGTCGCGCGTCGGCGCCTGCCACTCTCCTTTCACCCCTTTCCCAATTGCTCATGTTCTTCTGTTGTGGTCGCGCTCCTGGTGAAGCAACAGGATCGGCCAGGGTTCACGGCGTAGGGTATGGCCGTGATTGCGCAGACCCGGACGTGAGTGAACCCAACGGGAGAGACAGCTAGGCCACGTCGGGCAGCTCGTAGCCTTTGCGGCGGGGGCGGTCGACGAACTGGTTCGCCTCCGGGTCGTCGACGAACTGCTCGGTCTGGGGATTCCACCGCAGCCGCCTTCCCACCCAGCGGGTTATATTGGCCAGGTGGCAGACCGTGGCCGAGCGGTGGCCGATCTCGACGTCGGCCACGGGGAGCTCTCGCGAGCGGATGCAGTCGAACCAGTCCTGGAGGTGCCAGCGGGCCTGCCAGAGGGCCGTGGCGTCGCTCCACTTCCGCTCTTCCTCCTCTTCATCGATCTGCCGGAGCAGCTCCTCGGCAATCTCGGGAGGATTGGAGACGAACTTGTTGCGGTTGATCTCCAGGTTCCCTTTCTCGCAACGGAAGACCGCTCCTCCCATGGGCCCGCGCTCTTGGACGAAGTGCACTTCCACGCCATTGGCATAGCGCATGGCGAGTTGGCCGTGCGGCCCTTCGGTCAGGGGCCACATCTCCACCGGGCCGGTGGCGTCGGCCCCGAGCGCCCACTGGAGCTGGTCGAGCCCGTGGGCGCCCCAGTTGGTCATTTCTCCCCCGGAGAAATCCCGCCACCGCATCCAGCCCATCCACTGGGAGTTGAACGGCCGCCAGGCCGCCTGGTTCAGCCAGACGTCCCAGTTGAGCCCCGCGGGAACGGGCTCTTCCGGCAGCGGCGCCGCCGGCGACTCGGGGCCGGGGTAGTTCACGGCCCGCACTTGCCGGATCCTCCCCAGCCCGCCGCTGCGGACCAGCTGGCAGGCGATGCGATTCATCGTCATCGACCGCTGCTGCGAGCCGACCTGCAGGATGCGCTGGTGCCGCCGCACGGCATCGACCAGCACGCGGCCCTCGCGGATGTACAAGGAGAGCGGCTTCTCGGCGTAGATGTCTTTGCCCGCCTGGCAGGCGTGGATGCAGGGGAGCACGCGCTGGAAATCCCCCGTACCCACAATGACTGCGTCGATATCGCTGCGATCCAGGAGTTCGCGGTGGTCCGGGTACACGGGCCAATCGCCGTCCTCCTGGGCACGGAATGCCTCGGCACGGGGCGGGTTGCAGTCGCTCAAGGCGACGATCTGCCCTTCTTCGGGGAGTTGCTGCAGGAGCTGAACGGTCCGTCCTCCCACGCCAATGGCCCCGACGGTAATGCGGTCGTTGGCACCCGGTCTGCCGGCGGCCGCCAGTGCCGAGCGGGGTATCCATAGCGGCGCGGCGAAGGCTGCAGAGGCGGCCGCGGCGGTGCGGTGCAGAAACTCACGGCGAGGCACTCGGCGAGATGAACCGGTGGAGGTAGGACGCATGAGGCTGTTCCTGGATAGGAGGGGGACGAAGGGAGGGAACGATGCCGCTTCCGGGGGGTGGACGAGGTGCCGTTCCATCCCCCCCGCGGGATACGCTCCAGTATACCCAGGCAAGAATGGAGGAATAAGGGCGCGCAGGACATTCCACTACCGGAATGGGTCTGAACATGAGTCGGGCGTTTGGGTCATGCTTGCCGTATGCCGGAAGCAACGATTGCAGAATGGATTCGCTGCAAGCAGGTGGCGCCCGTCGCGACCCTCGGCCAACAAGTCTTTACTGCGCCGTCGTGATTGTGTTAGATAAATGGAGAAGTATAGATCCCTTCCGCCGCGGCCCGGCCCCGCCTGGATTCTTCCTGGAACAGTCTGGAGGACGCACCATGGCTGTCCGCATCATCGGAACGCCCCCCTTCGCCGATGACCGTGGAACTTGCCCGGAGTGCCGTATCGCGACGGTCTTTCCCACCGAAAACGCCGTCATCACCCTCCCAGGCATCCACGCCACGCAGCGGCTCGATTTTCTCGATCTGCTCAGTAAGGAGCGCGCCGAAGCGGGCCGCGAGATGCTCACCCGGGAGGAAGCGGAAAAGCTCTCTCTCACCGCCGTCGACCTGGTTTGGGAAGAAGACCTGCTGCTGATTCGCCCGGATGTCGACCACATGGAAGCGGCGTTGGCGGCCGACGACCTGTTGCAGCAGATTGTGCCGAAGTGCCGGATCCGTTTCCTGCACACCCGCGACGACCGTGTCTGGGCGGCGCTCAAGCGGCGCGGTGAATGCTGGCGCACTGCCCCGAAACCGACCTCGACGGCCGACATGCAGCGGTTGGTGACGACGTCGCGCAAGGCGATCGGCTGCGGAGCCATTTACTACTACAGCCGGGCGACCGGCAGCCACCTGCTCACCTACCACGAGTTCGCCCGCCTCGATGCGCTCGGCGACGGCGACCTGCGGGATCAGTTGCTCGAAATCGCGCGCTACGCGGAGGCGAAGAACCGGCTCGGGCATCGCGAGGTCGTCTTCTTTGGGGCTGAGCACGAACCGGAGATCGAAGTGCCGGAGAAGGATCTTGCCTCGATGCCGGCGCCCCGACTGCGCAGATACTACCGGGGACTTCGCGATGGGTTCCACGGCAACGTGGGCCCCGAAGTCCGCCGGGACGACCCGGAAGATCTCGGTTGGTTGACACGCTTTTATCGGTCGTTGACCGAGCTGCCGGAAGCACCGGCACCGGAGGAAGTGCGGCTCGAACTCAGCAGCGAGTTCCACATGCACATCGAATGGCTCCCCGGCGGGCGTTTCGAGGAGGGCCGTCTGCTGTGGGACCCGGTGCTGAAGACGCCCCCCTCCGGACCGGCGACGGTCGAGTGCGACACGCGTGTCAAAGACTTCCTGCTGAACTTGCACCGAGAACACGCCGATCTGGAGTATGTCAATGTGGGCCGGGTCGTCGAGCCGCTGTCGAACCGCCCGCCGATCGGCGAGCGCCGCGGCATGTATGTGGCCGAGATCATGCGCCAGGGGGCCAGCCGCGAGGAGGTGAAGATTATCCGCCTGCAGAAATGGGACATGCACGAGCGGCTCGACAACAGGAAGGACTTGCTGCAAGCTATGCGCGAGTCCGATGAATACACCGAATACATCCTGGACCGCTGGGTAGGATGCCGGCAGCTCGGGATGCACCTGCCCGCGGGGCTCTCCGCCAGCAGGGTCGTCGAGACCTACGAGGGCAGCGAGCACCGCTACCGGGACACCCGCGTCTGGGTGGACTACTTCGTGCGGGATTACATCTGGGGAACCGCCACGGCGAAGCTCGCTGCGCCGCGCTTCGGCGACGCGGAGTTTGCAATGCGCTTCGCCCGGCTGATGGGCGAGGCAGCGGCGTTGAACATGGTGGTCGGTCGATGCGATCCCTCCGGCCGGGTGCTCTTCGACGACGGCGACGAGATCCTGGTCGAGGACGCCGATCGGCTGCCGGTCCGCCTGGTCGTTGCCGACCATACCGGGGCCTTCGGCGATTATGAGTCGCCCCTGACCGATTGGACCGACAGATACGCCCAGCCCATCCTTCGCCGCGCGAAGATCGTCGATGACCTGGAACGCTTTGCCGAGGTGTATCTGAATGCGTGTATCGACACCTTCATCCAGGTCCAACACCATTACCGGCAGCACCGCGACGCATTCGACCGCCTCTTCGAGCACCGCCCGCGTCAGCAGGCAGGCAGCTTCGGGTACCGCTGGGATCGCGTACTGCACCGGCTGCACCATAGCCGTGCCGACGAGTTGAGACACGCCCTGCAACAAGCGCTGGAGCCCCCTCTGCGCTCCCGGCACTGACCCTCCGAGACAAGGTCCGTCGGCTACCTGAACCGTGCCTTCCCCCACCATCTGCTGCTGCCCGCCGGCCGCCGGGTTGCTTCCCGGCACGGCCGGGCCTACTATGGAGGCCATTGTCTGTCCTACCCGCCCCCGCTGGCCCCCCAACCCAGGAAGACCGATGACCCTGCGCCTTCTCCCTGCTATGGCCGCCACCGTGCTGGTTGCCACGGTGCTGAGCTATGCCGTGCGATGGGGCGAGTCGGACGCCGGAATCTCGCCTTCTCCCCCGTCCGCCGACTGGCCCGAGTTCCACGGCCCGGGGCGGACCAACCTCTCGCCCGAAACGGGGCTGCGGTCGCGCTGGCCCGAGGGCGGCCCGCCGCTGTTGTGGAAGTTCCACGGCTGCGGCATCGGTTATGCAAACGTATCGATCGCCGCCGAGAAGATCTTCACCTCCGGCAATGTCGGCGACGAGGAGGTGGTCCTGGCGCTGGACCTCGAGGGCCAGCCCCTGTGGCGTTCGCCGAGCGGCCCGGCATGGCGGCGCGCCACACCCGGCTCGCGCTCCACGCCCACCTACCACGAGGGCGCCGTCTATCTGCTCAACCCCAACGGCCGGGTTGCCGCCTTCGAGGCCGACACGGGACGCGAGCTCTGGAACATCGACCTGGTCGAAAGGTTCGACGCCCGCGGGGGCGTGTGGGGAATGACGGAGAACCTCATCGTCGAGGACGGCAAGGTCTACTGCATGCCGGGTGGGGAGCGGGGGCGCGTCGTCGCCCTCGACCGGCATACCGGCGAGACCGTCTGGGCCAATACCGACATCGAACACACGGCCGCCTATTGCTCGCCTACGGTAATCACGCACCGGGGAGTGCGGCAGTGGATCAGCATGACGCAGCGCTCGGTCGTCTCGGTCGACGTCGAGACGGGCGAGCTGCTCTGGTCGGTCCCCTTTCCGCCGCGCGCCCCCCAGAACGCGCTCACGCCCATCTACCACGAGGGGCACGTGTTCGTAGCCAGCGGCCACTCCACCGGTGGATCGCTGCTGAGAATCGCCGACGATTCCCGCGATGTCACAGTCGTCTGGCACCGCCGCGACCTGGACAACTGCCATTCGGGATCCATCCTCCTCGGCGGGAAGCTCTACGGTGCGGCGTGCCGCAACGGCGGGCGGCAGTTCTACTGCGTCGATTTCCTCTCCGGCGAAGACATTCAAGTCGACCGAACGCTCGGCAAAGTCGCCCTGACGTATGCCGACGGGATGATCTACGCCCTTGGATATCGCGGCACCATGTCGCTGCTGGAGGTGCAGCCGCGGGGCTTCGAGATCGTCAGCCAGTTCGAGCTGCCCCGCATGCCGCCGAACACCTACCTCGCCCACCCGGTGGTGTTCGACGGGCGGCTCTACATTCGCTGCGACGACGACCTGTACGCCTTCGACATTCGCACCAATCAAAGATAACAACCCGGTAACAACGTGCGCCGGTCGGCGGGGTGGCGCTGACGGGCGGGAGTGAGAGTGTGTGCCACTGGCTTTGCCAGTGCCGACGTGGCCTGGGCCGTCATGATCGCGGGCGAAAAGGTTGCCAGTGCTGGACCCACCGGCCCACCGCTGCCTGCATCGACACTTCACCGCTACTCCCGCACGACCTCACCGAGCGTCAGCCAGCCCTCGGCGTCCGCATCCTGCGTGCGATTGGCGAAGCGGACCGGCCGGCCGTTGGGCAGTGGGTTGGGGACGCGCAGGGCCAGCTTGTAGCGGCCGGCCGGAACGTCCGAGAGGTCCAGCTTCTCGTTCCAGGAGCGCGGCGGATCGCCGGGGAGCAGACCGGTGAGTTTCCCGGCGCCGCAGACGCACTTCACGAGGCCGCCATCGCTGCCCAGCAGACCGAATTCGGCCAGCCGGTCGTAATAGAACTTACTTTCCGCACATGTCGCACACCTTTTCTGTGAATTTGGAACCGGCCGGGTGAATGGCCTCGCGTAACCTGGTGATCAATACCGGCTACGCGCTTCGCCCCAGCTTTTCAAGGCAGTGAACGGCGTCGGACGAGGCATTGGCCAGGGAAACGCATTCTTCCGCCGCGCTTCGCCGCGCCCTGCCCTTTTCCTCATCACAATCTCCACCCTCCTCCGTTCCCTCTGTTGTCTCCTGTTCAAAAACACCACATCAACCCCACCAGAACCCTCTGAACATGAGGAAGTAGCGAGGGAGAATGCGGCCCGAGCCGACAGGCAGGACGGCGAGGATCAAACCTGAGAGTCCCCCTCTGCACCTGTCCGCCTTTCTCCTCAGCCTCTCTGTTCTCTCCTCTTCCAAACCCTGGCCTCATTCTTCCTCAGGGCCGATGTAGCCGGTGGAGAGGACCACGTCGTCGTACCAGACGGTGTTGGCGCGCGTGGCGCGGTGGACGTAGAGGCCGATGGTGAACCGCTTGATCCTTACGTCCTCGTCGGTCCGCCAGCGGAAGCCCTGGTAGTGGAGGTAGAGCTCGCCGTCGATCCAGGCGGCCATCTCGCCGTTGGCCTGGCCGACGTCGTTGACGCGGATCATGTGCTCCAGGCAGTACCAGCGGTCGCGCTCGAGGGCGATCCGCTCGTCCGGCTCGGGGCCGAGCATGTTACCCCAGTAGTTGCCGTCCCGGTCGCGGCGCATGTCCATCCAGTAGGAGTACAGGAACATGTAGCCGGGGGCGGGGTAGCGGCCCCAGTCGCGCCAGGGCTCGAAGGCGCTGTTGAAGTGGTCGTCGCCGCGGGGGCGGACACCTGCGGACCCCATGGCGCGGAAGCGGTTCGCACCGGCCACGCCCGCGAGCCCGCCCCCCACGTGGTGGAGGTTGCCCTGGTCGTAATCGGGGGCGAAGCGGATGTAGCGGCGGAAGTAGACCCGATCGTATCCTTCCGCCCCCAACCAGGCGGTGGCCCCCACGCCCGACTCCCGCCCGTCGTGGCCGGGAGCGGTGAACTGGATGGCGCCGCTGCCGGAATGGGCCAGCTCGGGGTCGCTGACCAGCCGCACTCCCCCCTCCGCCCCGCCACGGATATCGAAGTAATTCTCCAGCGACTGGGGCGACTCGAAGTCGTCGCGGAAGATAACCTCGCCGGGCCGCTCCAGCTCGGCCAGCGCCTCGGAGTTGGCCCGCGTGGCTGCCGTGACCAACTCGGGATACGGCGGAGCTGGATCCTCTCCGGCAGCCGCTTGCGCTCCTGCAGGGGCGGCAAGAACGGCCAGGCCCAGGCACCAGGCCACGGCCCAGGACAGGTGGACTGCCGTCGCCAGGAAGGATCGTTCGATTCGCGTGCGCATGGTTTTCTCCTGCGATCCAGGTGGTGCCGTGGCCGGTTCCGCCTTACGGGGCGAAGCCGAACTCCGCGGCCGACGGGGACAGTCCCATTTTCGCGGCCGAAAGGCGTTATCCACAAGGAATACCTTCTACGGCCGCAAAAGTCGGGACAGTCCCCCGTGAAGGGTTGCGGCCGAAGCCCACTTACGGGGCGAAGCCGGCCATGTCGGCTTCGGGCCGCTCCAGGGCGAGCTGGCTCCCCTTCTCGATGGCGCGGAGCATCGTCTGGTAGTCGGGGTCGGCGGTGTCGGCGAAGAGGACCGGCCCGCTCCCTTCCGGTCCGGTCCCCAGCCCGCGGCTGCCGGCATCGGCGCTCAAGTGCGCGGTCAGTGCGGCGCTGAACTGGGGACGGGTGAGGTTGATCCAGGCGTAGCGTCCCTCCCAGTCGGTGCTCCCCTCCAGCCCGCCGTGGCGCTCGGTGCAGCGGCGATGGTACACGCCCATGAAGTCGTGGGCAAACCAGTCGGGCGTAGTAGGTGCCTCGCCCGGCCCCCGGTAGGAGAAAAAGATCGTGCGGGCGTCGAAAGAGAGGTTGGCATCGTAGATCGAGCCCTCCGGATCGCGGAAGATCGTGCGGGCGGGAAGGTCGGGCCGGGCGGGATCGACGATGCGGATGCTGCACCCGGGCGCCGCGGGGACCGCCGCCCAGAGGTCCTGGCCCACGGCGGGTGGTGCCGAGAGCTGGTGCCGCGTGACCACCACCATGGGCGGCAGGTCGGCGGCGGCTGGGGTCTCGGGCCAGCCCCAATCCGCCGCGTGCAGCCGCACCCGGCCGAGCTGGAATTCCCCCGCTTCCTTGAGCTTCACGGCGAGCTGGCCGGCCGGGTCGCTCGCCCGGGGCGCCAGGGCAAAGGGGAGTTGTTTCCAGGCTCCCCCCGCCACCGCCAGTTCCGCCTCCGCAAGCGTCTCGCCCTTTTCGCTCTCCGCAGCCACGAAGAGGGTAACCGGCTCTGCGCTGTGCACCCACAGCCAACCCTGGTAGGGCTTCTCGGCAAGCCCCAGCAGCCGCAGCGTTTCCGGGATGCCCATGGGCGTTCTCCCTCGTTCATCTCACCCTCGTTCCGCCCCGCCGCAGGCCGGTCGATCACCGTGGGCCGGCCGTCGATCTCCACCACACGCTTGAGAAAGCCTTCCGTCTCCACGGTCCCGTAGTCGTGGCCGGCGTGGGCCGGTTCGACGCAGAAGGAGATCCGCGGTTCGTTGCCGGTGTTGATGGAGCGGTGCGCCCAGCGGCCGGGCAGACCAACTGCCGGCCGCCGCCTGCCGATTGCCGATTCAGCCGCGGCACTGCGCGGCGATCTCCACCGCGGCCCTGCAGCGATCGCGGATCGTCTGCCACTGGCCGTCGCGGATGTCTTCCTTCTTGGCGATCCAGGTCCCGCCGACCGCGGCCACGGCAGCCAGCGTCAGATAGCTTTCCAGGTTCTGCGGGCTGACGCCGCCGGTGGGGACGAAGCGCACTCCCGTGTGGCCGTAAGGCCCCGCAAGGGCCGTGAGCATGGCCACGCCGCCGAGGGCGCCGGCGGGGAAGAACTTGAGCACCCGGCATCCTGCGGCCAATCCCCCTTCAATCTCGCTGGGGGTGGCCACACCGGGGACAAAGGGCATTTCCAGCCGCTGCGCCGCCGCCACGACCTTGGGGTTCAGGCCCGGGGCCACGGCGAAAGAGGCTCCCGCGTCCTTCGCCGCCTGGAGGTTCTCGACGGTGAGCACCGTGCCGGCGCCCACCAAGAGGTCGGGTCGCTCGGCCGCGAGCGTGGCGATCACCTCGGCCGCCGCAGCGGTGCGGAAGGTGACTTCCACGATGGGGAGCCCCCCGTCGAGCAGCGCATCGGCCAGCGGGAGTGCCGCGCGGGCGTCGTCGATGGCCACCACGGGGACAATGCCGAGTTGTTGGATACGTTCGAAGACCGCGCCGGACGTCATGAAAGGACCTGGGGGTGTACTTGGTGGGAAGGGGAGGGCTGCCAATAACCGAGCATGTGGTCGTAGAGGCGGGCGAACTCGTCGCGGGCCCGGCGGCTCCATTCGCCGCTCTCCGGGCGCGGTGCCACCAGCCGGCCCGACGGCTTTCGTTCGCGGGCCTCGTCGGCAGGATTGCCGATCAGCCCTGCGCCCGCGGCGGCCAATAGGGCGGCGCCCTTGATGCCGGCCTCCGGCTCCTCGGCAAGCTCGAGGGGGCGCTGGACGACGTCGGCCTTGATCTGGTTCCAGAGGGCGTTGCGGGCGCCGCCGCCCACGCACAGGACCCGTTCTACGTCGAGCCCCAGCCCCTCGAAGAGGCTCAAGTCGCGGCCCATCGCCAGCGCCACACCCTCCATCACGGCCCGCACCAGGTGGGGCGCCGTGTGGCTGAGCGTCAGCCCGAAGAAGCCGCCCCGCGCGGCGGTGTTCTCCCGCCGCCGTTCGCCCAGCAGATACGGATAGAAGTAGAGCCCGTCGCTCCCCGGAGGTACCGCCGTAGCCATCTCCACGAGCTCGTCGAAGGAGACGTCGGTCCCCCGCGCCGAAGTGAGCAGGTCCTTGCACCACTTCATGCTCAGGCCGCCGCAGTCGAGGATGGTGAAGGGGATCCAGCCGGCGACGACGTGCCGTAGGTTCTGCACCGCCGGGTGGATCAGCGGTTGCGGCGCGTGGGTGGCGAAGAGGGTGCTGCTGCCGGTCACGTCGGCTGCGATCCCCTCGCCCACGATGCCGAACCCCAGCATGGAGACGGGGAAGTCGCCCCCGCCGGCAACGACGGGCGTTCCCGCGGGAACGCCCGTGGCGCGGGAGGCCGCCTCGGTCACCGTCCCCACGACGGCATGCGAGGGGTATGCCGGTGCGAACCGCTCCAGGTCCACGCCCACCGCCGCGGCCAGCTCCGGCGAATAGGCGTCGCGGCGGTGGTCCCAGAGGAACGAGCCCGAGGCCTCGCTGGGGTCGGTGGCGGCTACGGCGGTGAGACGGTAGTTGATGAAGTCCTTCGGGCACAGGAACCACCGTGCCCGCGCGTAGGCCTCCGGCTGGTGCTCCCGGTACCAGCGGACCTTCAAACCGATCCAGGCGGGGTTGACGGGGTTGGCGGACTGGGCGGCCAGCTCCCCTTCATCGTGGGCGCCGCGGACCTGGGCGCACTGGTCCTCGCACCGCTTGTCGCACCAGAGCTGTACCCAGGGTGTGGTCACGGCCCCCGCTTCGTCGATGCCCACCGGCCCGTGCATCTGACCGCAGGCCGCCACGGCGGCGATCGTTGCCGGATCGGTCCCGGTGGCCCGGAGGACGTTGCCGATGGCCTGGCAGGCCTCGTCCCACCAGGCGTCGGGCTGCTGCTGGGCCCAGCCGGCATGGGGACTGTCCACCTCGTGGGCGATCTGCTCGATGCGGAGGATCTCGCCCCGGGGGGAGACCAGTGCGGCACGAGTGCTCTGGGTGCCGATGTCCAGGGCCAGGATGGTCTTGTTCATCGCGTTCCCTTCACTACGACGTTGGGCGGATCCTGCCCCTCGAACCAAGCGCAGAGGTTTCCTACAGCCCCCGTGGCCATGTTGTACAGGGCTTCCTCGGTATGAGCGCCCATGTGGGGCGTGAGCACCACGTTGTCCAGATCCCGGTACGGGGCTATGTTTGGGGGCTCCTGGGCATGGGCGTCGAGCCCCGCCCCCCCGATGCGTCCCTCGCTGAGGGCCTCGACCAGCGCCCCGTCATCGACCACCTCGCCCCGGGCCGTGTTGATCAGGATCGCTGCAGCCTTCATGCGCGTGAAGGCCTCGCGGCCGAAGAGGCCGCGGGTCTGGTCGTTGGCCGGCAGGTGCAGGGAGACGACATCCGATTCGGCCAGCAGGCGTTCCAGGGAAACCAGCTCCAGCCCCGCGCCCGCGGCCGTTTCCGCGAGCAGGAAGGGATCGTGCACCAGCACGCGGCACCGGAACCCCCGCACCCGTTCGGCCACGCGGCTGCCGATGCGCCCGTAGCCGACCAGCCCCACCGTCTTGCCGGTCAGCGAAACGCCGTAGACGTTCTGCCAGGCGCCGCTACGGACCAGGCGGTCGGCATAGGGAATGCGCCGCGCCACGGCGAGCATCAGGGTCACGGCCAGATCGGCCACCGAGTCGCTGTTGGCCTCGGGGGTATTGGTTACGGTGACACCGGCCTGGGCGGCTGCCGCGAGGTCGACGCGGTCCACGCCCACGCCGTAGCGAGCCACGATGCGCAGCTCCGGCGCCGCGCGGAAGACCTCGGCGGTGAAGTGGTCCAGCCCGGCGATGCACCCCTGGCAGCCGGCGAGCCGCTCGATGAGCTCCGGCGGCTCCAGGGGGCGGCCCAGGTCGTTGAACCGGAGCTCGAAGCCCTTCGAGTGCAGAATCTCCACCGGGGCCTTGACCCGCTTGCCGAAGGAGGTCGAGGTGATCAGCACGCGGGGCATCATCGCTCTCCACCCATCCTTTCCGTCTTCTTCGCAGCGCAACACCCTTAGCGGTAGCGCAGCAGTACCTTGACGACCTCGCCCCGCACCACGGCGGCGATGGCTTCACCCACCTCTTCTACGGGGAACTCGTGCGTGACGAACTCGTCGGCCCGCACCTTCCCTTCGCGGATCCAGGCGCAGAGCGGCTCCTGGGCGGCCCGCTCGCGCCAGCGGGTGGGCCACTGGTGCATGAAGAGGTTGAAGTTGTACGGCCCCAGCGCCTTCTCCAGCGTCATGGCGGGCTCGGCGATGACGCCGTAGACGCCGATGGTTCCCCCCATCTTGATCATGGGCAGCGCCGCGTTGACGATGGCCGGCTTCCCCACGGCGTCGATCACCGCGTCCAGGGGCCTGTCGCGGCCCTTGATGAACGACTCCAGGGACCCGGCATCGGGAGCCAGCACGGCGTCGGCCCCCATCGCAGCCGCCTTTTCCCGCTTCGCCGGCAGGGGATCGACGAGAACGATCTCTCCGAGGCCGAGGAGCTTGCCGAACTTGAGGAAGCTCAGCCCCACGGGACCGGCGCCGAAAACCAGCAGGTCGTCGCCGGCCTGGAGGTGGAAGTCGCCGATGCCGCCGTAGACCTCGCGCCACGTACAGAGCATCACCGCCTCCTCGACGGGGATGTCCGGCGCCACGGGCTGCTGGATCTCGAAGACCTCAACCCAGCCGTGTTCGGCGTCGGCCACACCGTCGGCGATCATGGCGTCGTGGTCGGCCACGAGGGTGTATTCGCAGAAGCCCCCCCAGCCGCTGCTGATTCCCGGTTTACCCGCGTCGAAGAGCAGCCCGCCGATGGCCCGGTCGCCGACGCGGAAGTTGCGGACTTTCTCCCCCACGGCATCGACGATGCCCGCCGACTCATGTCCCAGCATGAGGGGATATTGATCGACGCCCGGGAAGTTTCCGGCGATGAGCTTTCCGTCGGTGGCGTTGCAGAGGCTGGCGGCTTCGGTGCGGACGCGGGCCTGGTAGGGGCCGGGCTGGGGCTCGGGCAGGTCGGCCAGTTCGACTCGTCCCGGTTCGACGACGACCACGGCACGCATGATGGATTTCCTTCGTTTGGGTTCGGCCGGGCAATCGCTGCGCGGCCTTTGCGGTTGTCCCCCCCGCGCCTCACGGGGCGAGTTCCTCCGGTCTCGCGCGGCCACCTCCCGGCCGGGCGCCGCCCGGCCGCAGCGGCGGTCCGCTTACTCGGGCAAGGGAATGTACGAAATCGTAAAAGGACGCGTGTGCGCGGTGTTGACCTTGTCCGGCCCGGTAACGAGGTTGAAGTTCGTGACCACCAGCTTCCCCTGCCAAATGATCGGCTCGGCAGGCTGGTTGAGCTCGCCCCGGGCGCCGTCGCTGTCGGGGTTCTGGGCCAGCACGGTGATCTCCCCTTGCGGATCGACCATGCATACGGCATTGTTGGAGAAGTCGGCCACGTAGATGTTGTCCGCCTCGTCGATCCAGATGCCGTCGATGGAGCGCATCTTCGCCTGCACCATCTTTTCGGCGAAGTCCGGATCGCTCACGGGAACGTCGAAATCGGTCTGCGCGAAGATGGTATTGCTGGTGACGTTCCCCTCCTCGTCGAAGGTGATCTTGTGCAGGGCGCCGTCGCCGAAGTTCCCCACGAAGAGATTCCCCCGGCTGTCGAAGGCCAGGCCGTCGGCGCCGTACTGCACGTCGCGGTTGTAGGTGACGAAGGTGGCCAGCAGGTTTTCGTCGTCGAGGGTGTTGGAGAGGAGGATCCCCTCATCGTCGAGGTGGAAACGGTACACGCCGCTGACGAGCAGGCCGTCTTCGCGCTCGATCTTGGGGAGCAGGCTCACGGTCAGGTACAGGTGCTCGCCGTGGACGCGGACGCCGTTGGGGTGGCTGATCGTGTCGGCCACCACGGTCAGGTCTTCGATTTCCCCGTTGCGGACGCGGAGCCGCAGCAGCCGCCCCTCGTTGATCTCGCCGTGCTCGCCGTTGCCGGTGGCCCAGTTCTGGTTGTCCACCACGTAGAGGTCGCCGTCCGGCCCGAAAGCGATCCCCATAGGCGCCGCACGGCCCGTCTCGGGATGCACCGGCATGTCGAACCAGTGCACGACCTCAAGCTCGGGGGTCACCTTGATCAGGCAGGGCTGCTGGGTGGGATCGGCGAAATTCGGGCAAGTCACCACCAGGTTGCCCTCGGCATCGATGGCCATGGCATCCGGGGTGGGGCAATTCTCCGGGAGCGTTACCAGCAGCCGCGAGCGTTGCAGCTCCGCGGGGATCTCCGCGGCCGTTGCGAGCGGGGCGATCGACAGGGTCAGCAGGAGTGCCCAAGGCATTCCGAACGGCATTGCAGGCGATCGTCTCATGGTGGTGCCTCCCTGGATGGGGGTAATCGTGGGGGTTCGAAGCAACCTCTCGTAGCGTCGATGATAATCGCAGGGAGGACCCGAATCCATGCCGCCGGGTATCCCTATCCTGAGATTTCTTCCCCCGCTTGCGGGGCGCACGCTTCTGCGGCTCGAGCGGTGGCGCGCGGGCAGTGCCCTCCCGCTCCCCCGCCGACCCGCTCGGTACGAACGCGCCCAGGGCGCCGCGGTCCCTGCTTCTTCAAGGATCACGCTTCCGCGACCGCTTGCCCCAAGGCGGTGCGGAGGTAGCGGCCGGTATGGTTTTCGGGCAGGGCGGCGATCGCTTCGGGGGTTCCGGCGGCCACGAGGTAGCCGCCCGCCTTACCCCCTTCCGGACCGAGGTCGATGATCCAGTCGGCCGACTTGAGGACATCGAGGTTGTGCTCCACGATGAGCACCGTGTTGCCCAGGTCGACGAGCCGTCCCAGCACGGCCAGGAGCCGCTGCACGTCCTCGAAGTGCAGACCCGTCGTCGGCTCGTCGAGGATGTAGAGGGTCTTCCCCGTCTCGACCCGGCAGAGCTCGGCGGCGAGCTTGATCCGCTGGGCTTCGCCCCCGGAGAGGGTCGTCGAGGGCTGGCCCAGGGTGAGGTATCCCAGGCCGACTTCCTTGAGGCCCTCGAGGATGCGGCGGAGGGCCGGAAAGTTCTCGAAGAAGCCGACTGCCTCGTCGACTGCCATGTCGAGGACGTCGGCGATCGACCGGTCGCGGTAGAGGACCTGGAGGGTCTGGCGGTTGAAGCGTTTCCCTTCACACTCCGGGCAGGTCACGTAGAGGTCGGGAAGGAAGTTCATCTCGATCTTCTGCTGCCCCTGCCCCTGGCACTCGGGGCACCGTCCCCCAGCCACGTTGAAGCTGAAACGCCCCGCCTTGTAGCCCCGCTGCTTGGCGGCGCGGGTGGCGGCGAAGACCTTGCGGATTTCGTCGAAGACCCCGGTATAGGTAGCGGGGTTGCTCCGCGGCGTGCGGCCGATGGGCGACTGGTCGATGGGGATCACCTTGTCGATGCGGCCGGCCCCGCGGAGGGCCGTGTGGGGGCCCGGCTTGGCCACTCCCCCCAGCCGCCGCACCAGGGCCGGGGCCAGTGTCTCCCCGAGCAGCGAACTCTTGCCCGATCCGCTCACCCCCGTTACGCACACCAAGGCGCCCAAGGGAAAGTGGACGGTGAGATCCTTGAGATTGTTCGTCCGCGCTCCTTCGAGCACCAGCGCCCGCGTCTTGGCCACCTTCCGCCGCCTCGAGGGAACGGCGATCATATCGCGGCCCGCCAGATAGCGGCCGGTGGGCGAGTCGGCGTCCGCGGCCACTACCGTCGGCGGCCCCTGGGCCACCACGCGTCCTCCCTGGCACCCCGCCGCCGGCCCCATGTCGACGAGCCAATCGGCGCGCCGCATGATCGTCTCGTCGTGCTCGACCACCAGCACCGTGTTGCCACGGCCCTGCAGCTCCACCAGGGCATCGATGAGCCGCTGGTTGTCGCGAGGGTGGAGCCCGATGGAGGGCTCGTCGAGCACGTAGCAGGCCCCCACAAGCCCCGACCCCAACCCCGACGCCAGGCGGACGCGCTGCAGCTCGCCGCCGCTGAGGGTGTCGGCGGGGCGGTCCAGCGTCAGGTAATCGAGTCCCACGCGGTCGAGGAACTCCAGGCGAGCGGCAAGCTGGAGGATGATGGGCCGGTAGATCGGCCCTTGCTCCTCCGGGAAGTCGATCTCGGCGAAGCAGGCCCGCGCGGCGCCCACGGTCAGCGCCGTCACTTCGTGGATCGCTTTGCCGCCAACGAAGACATTTCGGGCCTCGGGCCGCAGCCGCGCACCGCCGCAGTCGGGACAGACGACCGACCCGCGGAAGGCCTCCAGGCCATGCCGCAGCTTTTCGTTCGTCGTGCCGGCGTGCTCCTTCTCGAGCAGGTCCAGCACACCCGCCTGCCCCTTGCCACCGCGGAGCAATCGCGTCCGCCCCTCTCCGTCAAGCTTTTCCAAGGGCGTGTTCCAGCGAATGCCGAGGTCGGCAAGCAATTCCTTCAGCGCCGCGCGGCGCTTCCGCTGCGCCGCCTCGGCGGCGCCCTTCCAGGGAGCAACGGCACCCGCCGACAGTGCCAGGCTCCAGTCGGGTATCACGAGCTCGGGATCGAACTCGACGCGGGCGCCGAGCCCCTCGCATACCGGACAGACCCCGTAGGGGCTGTTGAAGCTGAAGGTCCGCGGCTCCAGCTCTTCGTAGCTGATGCGGCAGGCCGGGCAGGCGAACTGGGTGCTGAAGAGGCGGTCGCGCCACACGGCGCCCTCGGGCCGCTTCTCCTCGCACGAGGCCACCGACAGTCCCTCTCCGTGGCGAACCGCCAGCTCGACCGATTCGGTGAGCCGCTCGCGGACCTGCTCGCGGATCACGATGCGGTCCACCACGGCCTCGATGGTGTGGGCCTTCTGGCGGGCCAACTCCGGCGGCGCGTCGACGTCGACCACCGTGCCGTCCACCCGGGCACGCACGAAGCCCGCCTTGCGGATCCCGGCGAACACCTCCCGGTGCTCGCCCTTCCGCCCCCGGACGAGCGGCGCCATGAGGATGACCCGCGTCCCCGCGGGAAGCGCCATCAACTCCTCGACGATCTCCTCGACCGTCTGCTGCCGGATGGCCCGCCCGCAGCGACAACAGCGGACCTCCCCCAGCCGGGCAAAGAGCAGCCGCAGGTAGTCGTAGACCTCGGTGACCGTAGCCACCGTGCTTCGGGGGTTCTGGACCCCCGACCGCTGGTCGATGCAGACGGTCGGTTGGAGCCCCTCGACCAGGTCCACGTCCGGCCGCTCCAACTGGTGGAGGAACTGCCGGGCGTAGGCGGAGAGGCTCTCGATGTACTGCCGCTGCCCCTCGGCGTAGATGGTGTCGAAGGCCAGCGAACTCTTTCCCGAGCCGCTCGGGCCGGTGAGCACCACCAGCCGGTCGCGGGGGATGTCGAGATCGAGATTCTTGAGGTTATGGACCCGCGCGCCGCGGATCTGAATGCACTCGGCGGCGTCCGGGGGCGCCGCGGAGGGAGAACCGCTCATAAGCCGCACGTAAAAGGGGATGGCTGACGATACAAACTCGCTAGCCTACCAGCGGCGGGTCGCGGCGGCAAGCCACCGATGCCGCCCGCCCTACAGGCCGTTCGCCCGGAGGTACTCCGCACTCCGCTTGAGAATGTCCTCCGAGCCGACGATCTCGAGGGTCGAGCTGTCGATGGGGGCGTCGCGGAGTACATCGCAGACCCCCTCGATATCGATCACGCCGTCCCCCAATGCAATGGTCGAGAAGCCGCAGCCGTACATCGTGCCGCGTCTCGGCTCCCATTCGGCGGAGAGATCCTTCCAGTGGACGTGGTGGATCTTGTCCTTGAAGACGCGGGCCATCTCCACGGGGTCGGCCCCCCCGAGCCAGGAATTGCCCGTGTCGAGATTGACGCCCAGGGCTTGGGGATTGCCCAGCATGTCGAAGACGTCCTGAATGCCGCGGATCGAGTCGGTAATGGGGCCGTGGGGCTCGAGCAGAATGCGCACGCCGTAATCCTCCGCCATGCGGACGGGCGCGTACAGCTTCTCGGCCGTAACGAACACCCGCTGTTCGTAGGTGAGCCTCTCGGCCCACTCCGAGCGGGGGTCGGTCTCCGTGGTGACCACGTCCTTGATGCCGATCGCGGCGGCGAACCGCACCGCCTTCACGATCTCCGCGGTGCCGAAGACGCCCGGGTTGCTGGGCTCCAGGAGCATGGCGTGCGCGCAGACGGCGGAGGGGATGATGCCGTGCTTTTCGAACAGCCGCCGCACCTCAAAGGGGTTCTCGTCGAGGCTGACCGTGGGGGAGAAGCCGGCCGATCCGAGCATGCTGCCGCCGGAGTTCGTATCCGTGATGTCGGCGTGGGTGAACCCCATTTCCTTGGCGCGCTCGAGCTGCCTTTCCACGCTGGCAAACGGTTCAATCAGGAGGAATACGCCGATGTTCATGTCGGGTCACTCGCCAAAGAGAGCACACGTGTTCGGCCGTGCGCGCCAGTCGATAGGTTTGGTGCTCCCGCGGCTCGACCAGACCGCCTGCCGGCAACGACCGCCGGCACACTCCAGAGGCTAGTGGTCGGGCTCGGCCGGGTCAAGCATCCCACGCGAACCCCGGGGCGGCGCTACCGAACTTCGACGAACTCCGGCTCGACTGCGTGGGCGACGACGCCGGCCGCGTGGCCGCGGCGCAACAGCTCGGCGACGGCCTGCCGCCCCGTGGGGCCGAAGTCGAGCGTCCAGTCGTTGACGTACATCCCCACGAAGCGGTCGGCCTTCTCGCGGTCCAGGCCGCGGCCGAAGGAAAGCGCGTAGTCGAGGGCCTCCTCGCGGTGGGCCAGGCCGTAGGCGATGCTCTCCTTGAGCAGGGCGGTGACCTCGCCGACGGCCGGCGCGCCGAGGTCGCGGCGGATGGCGTTGGCCCCCAGGGGTAGGGGCAGGCCCGTCTCCTCGAACCACCACTGCCCCAGGTCCACGATCTTGGCGAACCCTTCCTCGGCATAAGTGAGCTGACCCTCGTGGATCACCAGTCCCGCATCCACCGTCTCCCCTGCATGGTGCCCGGCGGCGACGGCATCGAGGATGCGATCGAAGGGCACCGCGACGTGGTGAAAGTCCGCCCCCAGGCAGAGCCGCAGGGCCAGGAAGGCCGTAGTCAGCGTGCCGGGGACGGCGATGCTGCGGCCCTTCAGGTCGGCGACGGTCGCCGCGTCGCGGGCCACCACCATGGGGCCGTAGCGGTCGCCCACGCTTGCCCCGCAGGGGCAGAGGAGGTACCGGTCGGTCAGGTACGCGTAGGCATGAACGCTTACCGCCGTCAGCTCCAGCTCCCCCTCGAAAGCCCGCCGGTTGAGCCTCTCGATGTCGACCAGTTCGTGCGCGAAGCGATACTGCCCCGTGGGGATCTTCTCCCTCGCCAGGGCGTAGAACATGAAGGCGTCGTCGGGGTCAGGACTATGGCCGACGCGGATCAACATCCGGGAATCGTTCACTATCTGGGACCTTCGGGAACAGAACGCACAGCATGGCCGCGTGCCACGGCCGCAAGGCCGCCGCCGGCCACGAGTCTACCACAAATGCGCCGCCCGTGTAGCGAGGCGCCGATAAAGTCAAGCGAACGCGCTCATCAGGCGTCGAGGGAGAAGCCGCCGGGAGCCTCGGCAGGTGAGGGGGCGCCTTCAACGGGGAAAGCTTGGGGCGAGAGGGCCTCGGCGCGGGCGACGACTTCGGCGGCCGGCTGGGGCCGCGAGAGGGCGCGGAATGCTTCTGCCGAAGCCGCCGCTTCGGCCGGGTCGGCAGCGATTCGCTCGCAGACGGTCCGCCAGGTCTCCTGCTCCTCGCGGAGCACGCGAAGGGCATCGTCGAGGTGGGTCTCGCTCCGCTTGAGACTGGCCTCCAGGAGGGTGCGGAAGACGAACAGATAGATGGAGGCCAGCTTGCGAGCCAGCACCTCGTTGGCCTCGCGGTGGATGGCGGCAAGCAGTTCCGTGACGATCGCCTCGGCGCGGAGGAACACCTCGTCGGCCTCCTCCCACTGCGCCGCCGCCCAGTGGCGGCGGCCCCGCTCGGCAAAACGGATCGCCCCCTCGATGAGCATCAAATGCAGCTTCTGCGGCGGTGCCGAGAGGACTTCGGTCTCCAGATAACTCCCTCGAGCCGACGGCTGGTGCATAGCGATTCTGCCTTATGCTCGGATCTTCGAAGTGGTAAATGGTGGATGGCTCTCGCTGTCCCGACCCGGTGTGGGCCGGGGATTGCTCGGGGACGCCGAGGCGCGCCGTTGGTGGCCGCCCCAGGTGGCGGCAGGTCGTCGGTGCTGTATGAGGAGGTCGCGGTATCCGGCTCCCTACCCTTGCCGTCCCCCCTCTGCTGTGTGGCCGGGCGCTCTAATCGCCGCCGCGAAGGCTCACCAGCGGCGGCAGGGGCTGGATGGCCTCCAAGGCGCTGAGGTTGCCCTGCAACTTCGCGATGGAGGTCTCCATCTGGTAAAAGTGCATCAGGAGCCGCTCCTGCTCACGCTCCAGGCGCGAGTTCCAGTGCTCGATCCGCTGCTCGTTGCTCTCGATCTGGTCCTGCAGGGTGCGGAAACGGGTCGTCAGCAGGGAGTCGTCCTCGCCGGCCAGGCGGTCGATGGCGGCCTTCAAACGGGGCGCCACGCCGTGGGTCTCCGTAGTGAAGAAGTCGCGGACCGCTTCCGGATCTTCGGCAAAGCGTTCCTTCAGCCGCCCCTCGTCGAGCTCGAGGCTGCCGTCGTCCTTCAGCCGGATGCCCACCTCGCCGAGCGACTGGATGGAGCCGGCACCGAA
>SKOZ01000058.1 GCA_007119795.1 Planctomycetales bacterium
CGTCGAGCTTTTCCAGCGCCGCGGCGGCTCGCTTCCAGAGGCGGTCGCGGGACTTGCCCTCGGCCAGGTAGAGCTCGGTGACCAGCTCACCGAGCTTCTGCGTCATGATGGCATCCTGGTTCTTGTAGTAGTTGCGGATGATCCGTTCCTGGTACGCGGAGCGCTTGGGCATGAGATCGAGTGGGGGTTCTGGAGTCGGTATCGATACCCCTCCTGCTTAAGGAGGAGCCGCCGGCGGACGGGGGCATCGCCCATTCCCATTATCGTCATTTTCCAGCCGGGGGCGACAGGCGTGCGCCGCGCGCGCGGCTATCGGCGGTGGCGGAGATGGGCGGCGGCGACGCGGCGGATCGTCTCGGCAACCTCGTCCGGCGGCTGGGCGGCATCGACGACGGCGATCCGTTGGGGGTCGCGGGCGGCCTCGGCGAGGAAGCCTTCGCGGACGCGGGCATGGAAGTCGGCGCCCTGCTGCTCCATGCGGTCCAGCGTGCGGCAGAGCCGCGCGGCGGCCTGCTCGGGTGGGAGATCGAGGACGACTGCCAGATCGGGGAGGAGCCCCCCGGTCGCCACGCGGCCGACCTGCCAGAGGTCGGCCACGTCGAGGCCGCCGCCATAACCCTGGTAGACCACGTTGGCCAGGAGGAAACGGTCGCTGAGGACGATCTCGCCGCGGTCGAGGGCGGGGCGGATGACCTCGGCCGTCAACTGGGCGCGGGCGGCCATGTAGAGGAGCATCTCGCTGACCCGGCCGATGGCCAGGTCGTTGCGGTGGAGGAGGATCTCGCGAATCGCCTCCCCCAGCGCCGTGCTGCCCGGGTCGCGGCAGGTGACCACGCCGTGGCCCTGGCCGCGGAGCCAACCGGCCAGCCGCTCGATCTGCGTCGATTTGCCCGCCCCGTCGCCGCCGTCGATGGAGATGAACATCCCGTTTTCCCCGCACGGGCCGCGCCCCGCAAAGCGGCCATTGTACGCAGCCCGCCGCGGGGCAAAAGGGGGCGTGTTCGTCTCGCCTTTAGCGAAGGTCGAGGACGAACCCGAGGGCCACGGTGGCCAGGCAGAGGGTAACCACCACCGCCGTGCGGCGGGCGGTGATCGGTGGCCCGTCGGGATCGAGGCCGAAGTGGCCGCCCTGGCCGTGCCAGAGGGCCAGCCCGCCGGCCGTGGCGGCGAGACCGAAGAGGTAGATCGGCCAGGCCGCTGCGCCCAGGCGGAGCAGGTCGCCGCCGTCGCCCACCCCGGTGGCCGCCCCGGCCGCCATGTACACGCCGTTCGCTATCAGGCAGAACCCGGCAAAGAACCGCAGGTAGGCGGCTGCCGGCCGCCAGAAGCGCTCTCCCAGCCCCCACACCGCGAAGGGCAGTACCACCCCGGCCAAGGGCCCCGCCCAAGTATCGAGCACCGGGCTGGCCGAGCCGCGGCGGAACGTGGCCGAGACCTCGAGCGGATGCCAGACGACCCGCTCGACCTGGCCGCCGAGCAGCAGCGTGGCCGCCACGTGCCCCACCTCATGGAGCGCCATCATCCAGTACCAGCAGAGGAGGATCAGTGCGGCATGATGGAGGGCGGACACGGGATCGGAAGTCGCTTGGTACGAAGGAGTTGCGGTTTCTGGCTGGCGAGCACCAATCTACCGGAGGGGACCTGTCGATGCCAGTGCGGCCCGGTCCCATGTCCGTTGCGCTTGCCTCGATGCCCAAAGCGTGCGAAAATATCACTAGAAACGCCTGCTATAGACTCTTGGGTGGTCGTAATACCAGAGTTTTCTGTGGTTCTTTCACGAGATCTGCCACATGCTCCTCACGTTCTCCGTCGAGAATTATCGCTCGTTCCGAGCCGAAGAAACTCTGAACTTGCTCGCCTCGCGCCGGTTGGGAGAGACGCGGGGATCTTCTCATTGTGTCGAAGTCCCAGGTACGGAGGAGCACGCGCTGCGCGTTGCTTCCATCTACGGGGCCAACGGTGCAGGCAAGTCGAACCTCGTCCGAGCGCTTGCCCTGCTGGAAAGGCTCGTCCTCAAGGGCACTCCCCCGGGGAGGCCGATCCTGAGCGAGCCGTTTTGCCTGGACGAAGAATCGGCGAACGCGCCGACTGCCCTGGAATTGCAGTTTCTACAAGAGGGCGAGGTCTTCCGCTACGGAGTATCCTATTCGTCCAATCGTATCCATGAGGAATGGCTCTCCGTCTACGAGGGGAAGAAAGAGCGACGGGTCTTCTCTCGTGTTACGGAGAACGACGGCACGGTGAAGGTCCGCCTCGCGCGATCGTCGCAGGGCGCGCCCTTCTCCTCGAAGATGAAGGCCCTTGCAGAGGTCGGTGCTCGCCCCAACCAGTTGTTTCTTACGGAAGTTGTGGAGTTGGACGATCCCGAAGCGCAAGGCCCTCAGCTCCGGCGCGCTACCGAATGGTTTGGCTCGACTCTGATAATCATCCGGGCCGATTCGCGGTTCGGGATGCTGGGCGAGGCCCTCGCCGTCGACGAGTCGTTCGCCGGGTTCGCCGCGCAATTCCTTCGCGAGGCAAGCACCGGTATTGCGGACCTCGTTGTAGATAGCAAAACGATAGCGAGGGCGGAATTCCTGGCAACGGCACCGAAGAGTCTTCTCGCATTGCTTCACGAAGCTCGCGGTTCAAGGGTTTGCATTGAGAATCCGGAGGGAACGGAGGTGATCGTCGATGCATCGCAGGGAGATTCCGTTACCCTTCGGGAAATCGTTGCTCTGCACAGTGCTAAAGGGCGGCAGATACGGCTTCCTCTCCACGAGGAGTCGGACGGCTCCCGCCGCCTGCTTAACCTGCTGCCCGCCTTCCATCTTGCCGACCGTGGCCGGGTATTCGTAATCGACGAACTGGAGCGGAGCATGCATCCGATGCTGGCGAGGAAGCTCGTTGAGTATTTTTTGAAGACCGTTCCAGACACGCACAGCCAGCTCATCTTTACCACGCACGAGTCAACGCTACTTGACCGCGAACTGCTTCGTCGCGACGGTATCTGGTTTGCCGAAAAGGACGACCAGGGGGCCACCCATCTCTATTCCTTAGCCGACTTCAAGGTCCGCAAGGACCTCCGCATCGCGAAGGGCTACCTCGCGGGCAGGTTCGGGGCGGTCCCCTTCCTCGGCGGCATCGACCGCCTGATCGAACAGCAGACCGCCACAGAGGCGAAGAGATGACGCTACGCTCGAATAAGCGGCGGCCGCTAACTCGCAAAGAAAAGAAATACCGTGACGACCGTCTCTTCATCATTGCCACGGAAGACACGTACTGCCCCACCCACTACTTCGATCTGTTCCACAACTCGCGGATCCACGTCCACGTATTGCCCACAAGAGAAGGCCGTTCAGCACCAGAACACGTGCTTCGCCGCCTCAACGATTACGTTGAGGAGCACGAGACCATGGAGGAAGACGAATTCTGGCTCGTACTCGATACCGACCATTGGACGGAGCCCAATCATATCGCGAGCTTTTCCGAAGTCTGTACTGAAGCGAGCCAGAAGGGTTTCCAATCGGCTCACAGCAATCCGTGCTTCGAGCTCTGGCTCCTGCTCCACCTGACCGATCTGGATACCAACGAGCAGTTCGCGCGATGTGAAGAAGTCGTCGAGCGATTGAAAGCCATCCTCGGAGGTTACAGCAAAAAGCGGGGCATCGATCCGACACACTTTTCCCCGGAGGCGCGCATTCTTGCCGTCGACCGCGCCGAGAATCTCGACGGTGATTCTCCTTCAGGTGACCGGTGGCCTCAGAAGACCGGGTCCCACGTCTATCGCCTGGTGAAGAAACTGCTCCAGCAGTGACATGCCCCACGAGCTAGGCTCAGACGATGGGTCCACTTCAGTCCTCACCTGAATGCTCCATGAATCGGGCATGATAATCGACGACATCATGTATTTCAATAAACGTATCCCACATTGCTACATCGCGCGGATGACACCACACGGTAAGCAGCATCGGCTCCGGTTCATCCGGGTAGGGTGAGGCGAAATCGATATGCGGGGGGCTCTTGTCGGATAGCAGCACTCTTGCGAAATGAGCGCCCTCATCTGTTCGCGCCCGAATGTACCGGAGACGGTACCGTCGTTCGGCGACGGCACCGAGCTCCACCAGCCGTTGACGGTGGTATTCGTACTGATCGAGCGCGTCCTCGGGAACGTCGATAATAACGATCCCATCGGGAACGCTCTTGGGGCCGCCGAAAACGCGTTCCTGATTGCGTTGCATCTGCCACCGATGATACGGGATCTGAAACGTGCGTCGATTGAGACAGACCATCGCGGCAAGCAGCAACGTCGCAGCAACAAACGTCACACGGCCGAGCGTCATTACGGAGTGGCGCATTACTGTCATCTCCTGGATTGTATCAAGACGCTCCCGGGCAATAATGCCAGCGAACTCATTCTCGCGTTCTTCAAGCGGTATTCCAGCGGTATCGATTACCTGAAAGGCATTCTGCACGACCTGCGCAAGGTTCGGTTTCCCGTAGGTCGTCTCGGGCCAGTCACCGCAGCCAAACCTCACCGGGTCGCAGTCGCCGGTCATTCCGGCCAGGCAATCGTCGAACCGCCGCTCGATCTCGTCGGGGTCTGCAACCGTGGCCGTGTGGCAAACGTGGTCCTGGAACTGCGAACCTCGATCATCCTGCGCTCTGCTGGGCGGGAACGAGGAGAAGCCGCCGCTCCTCCCCCACGGAAGCAAAAACGTCCTCACTGTACGTGGCGAGGATGTACTGGTTCCACGGGGCGATCTCGTGGACTCGGCGGACGAAGTCGTGGTGCCACTCGGCGTTCAGGTGCAGCTCAGGCTCGTCGACCAGTACGATCCCGGGCGCATTGCGGGTGTGGTACCAGATGAGGAAGAGCGTGGCGATCGTCCAATTCCAGGGAGTCGATGCCCTTGTAGTTTTCGATGCGGAGGCGGCGGAGCTTGAGGCCGTCGTCGGGCAGGGGAGTTTCCATGGGTTTTTCTCGCCTCCACGTCAACGGAGGGTATGTGCCGGACAGGAATGTCCGGCCTATGTTTCTGAGGCCGGCTTACTTCATGCCCCGGGAGCACCGCCATGTGGCGTCTCCTCCGGCGGGTAGTCGGGGTGGATGCCGTGCTCGATGAGGCCCATCCGCTCGCGGTGCTTGATCCACATCTTCAGCATGGAGATCACACCCCCGATGACGATGGCCACGATGGGGATCATGAAGATGACGATCTCTGGGCGGAACACCCACCGGATCCATTCGCTTTGGCCCAGCAACGGGCCGCCCCAGGCGGCAAAGACGGTAAGCCCCTCGAGGGTCTGCGAGTCCACGATAAATCCCCCTTCTTGGGTGGTTCTTGCGAAGTTGGCAGGCGCCCCCCGGCGCCACTACTCCGCCATTCGTCCCAGCCCCCCGTTTCTTGGGCTGCACCCCCGCGGCCCTTGACGCCGAACCTGCTTAGTGTGACAATTACACCAACTAGGCGAGGGTCCCCATGCCGCCACTGTCCGACATCTACCGCGTTCGCCTCGGCCTGCTGACCGACCTGTATCAGCTTACCATGGCCAACGGCTACTGGAAAACGGGCCTGGGCGAACGGTTTGCGGCCTTCCATCTTACCTTCCGAGAGCCTCCCTTCGGCAGCGGGTTCACGCTGGCCTGCGGCCTCGAGGCGGTGGTCGAGTACCTGGAGGCGTTCCGCTTCGAGGCCGAGGACCTCGCCTACCTGGAGGCGATGCCGGGCAACGACGGCCGGCCGCTCTTCGCACGGGGGTTCCTCGAGTACCTCTCCCGCCTCACCTTCACCTGCGACGTGGACGCCGTGCCCGAGGGGACCGTCGTCTTTCCCCACGAGCCGCTGGTGCGGGTGGTGGGCCCCCTGGCCCAGGCCCAGCTCGTGGAGACGGCCCTGCTGAACCTGGTCAATTTTCCCACGCTGGTGGCGACCAAGGCGGCCCGGCTGGTCTCGGTGACGGGCGACGAGCCGGTGCTCGAGTTCGGCCTGCGGCGGGCCCAGGGGATCGACGGGGCGTTGACGGCGAGCCGCGCCGCCTACATCGGCGGCTGTGCGGGGACGTCGAACGTGCTGGCCGGCCGCCTCTTCGGCATTCCCGTCCGCGGCACCCACGCCCATAGCTGGGTGATGTGCTTCGACGACGAGCTCGAGGCCTTCCTCGCCTACGCCGAGGCGATGCCCAACAACTGCATCTTCCTCGTCGACACCTACGATACGCTCGCCGGCGTCCGCCACGCCATCGAGGCCGGCCGCCGCCTCCGCGAGCGCGGCCACGAGATGATCGGCATCCGCCTCGACTCCGGGGACCTCGCCTACCTGAGCATCGAGGCCCGCAGGATGCTCGACGAGGCGGGATTCCCGGAGGCGGCGATCGTCGCCTCGAACGACCTCGACGAGCACCTCGTCGCCAGCCTCAAGCAGCAAGGTGCCCGCATCGGTGTCTGGGGCGTGGGGACGAAGCTGGTCACGGCTTTCGACCAGCCGGCATTAGGGGGCGTCTACAAGCTCTCCGCCGTCCGCGACGAAGGGGGCCGCTGGCGGCACCGCATCAAGCTCTCCGAGCAGGCCGCCAAGGTCTCCAATCCCGGCATCCTCCAGGTGCGGCGGTTCTTCCGCGACGGCGAGCCGGCCGGCGACGTGCTCTACGACGTGGACGCGCCCATCCCGGACCCGTGGGTGATGATCGACCCGCTCGATCCCACGCGCCGCAAGTTTCTCCCTGCCGACGCCCGCAGCGAGGACCTTCTCGTCCCCGTCTTCCGCGGCGGGAAGCGGGTCTACGACGTTCCACCGCTCGCCGCAGCGCGGCGGCGGGCCGCCGACGGGCTGGCCTCCTTCCACTCCTCGGTCAAGCGGCTCCTCAATCCGCACGAGTACCCCGTCGGCCTGGAAGCGGAACTCTTCGACCGCAGGACGAGACTCGTTCTCCAAGCACGGGGACACACCGCATGATGCGCATCCGCATGGCGGCGGCGGTGCTCAACCAGACGCCGCTCGATTGGGAAGGAAACCGGGCGAACGTCCTGGCCGCCATCGAGGCGGCCCGCCGCGCCGACGTCAAGCTCCTCTGCCTCCCGGAACTCTGCATTACCGGCTACGGCTGCGAAGACGCCTTCCATGCTGCCGACGTCGCCGAGACCGCCTGGGAGATTCTCGAGGAGCTGGCCCCCGCTGCCGCCGGGATGGTCGTCAGCGTGGGCCTGCCGGTGCTCCACAAGGGGGCCCTGTTCAACTGCGCGGCCCTGCTCGCCGAGCGGCAGATCGTGGGACTGGCAGCCAAGCGGTTCCTCGCCGGCGAGGGGCTCCACTACGAGCCGAGGTGGTTCAAGCCCTGGCCGGCCGGCATCCGCGATACGCTCTGCCGCGCGGGCCGCACGATCCCCATCGGCGAGTTGGTCTTCTCGGCGGGCGGCGTGAGGATCGGCTTCGAGATCTGCGAGGACGCCTGGGTTGCCAAGCGGCCCGCCGGCACGCCGGCCCTCGCCGGCGTGGACGTCATCCTCAACCCCAGCGCCAGCCACTTCGCCTTCGGCAAGCACGAGGTCCGCCGGCGGCTCGTCGTCGAGGGCTCGCGGGCCTTTTGCGTTTCCTACCTCTATACGAACTTGCTGGGCAACGAAGCGGGGAGGATCGTCTACGACGGCGGGGCCATGATCGCCTCCGCCGGACGCCTGCTGGCGACCGGCCCGCGCTTGGGTTTCGCTCCCTGTTACCTGACCGATGCCGTGGTCGACGTCGAGCAGACCCGCATGACCCGGGCCCGCTCGGGGAGCTACCAGCCCCTGCTGGGAGTTGCCGAGGAGAGCGAGGTCCGCTTCGACTTCGTGTGGCCCGACGTCGAGCCGGAGGTCCCCCGGCCGGCCCCCGCGGACTGGGAGAACGGTCCTGCGCTGAAGGAGGGGGAGTTCTGCCGCGCCGTGACGCTGGCACTCTTCGACTACCTGCGGAAGAGCCGCGCGCAGGGCTTTGTCGTCAACGTCAGCGGTGGGGCCGACTCCTCGGCCGTGGCCTGCCTCGTGGCACTGATGGTCCGCTTCGCCGTCACGGAGCTGGGGCAGGAGGGGTTGTGCCGGGCGCTCGAACACATCGAGGGACTAAACGCATTTGGGGACATCCGAGCCCTGGTGGGGCGGCTGCTGCGGTGTGTCTACCAGGAGAGCCGCAACAGCAGCCGGACCACGCGCGACGCCGCCGCGGCGGTCGTCGAGGGGCTCGGCGGGCAGTTCGCCGCCTGGACGATCGATCCGCTGGTCGAGCAGTACGTGGCGGCGGTCGAGGGGGTGCTCGGCCGTCCGCTGGCGTGGGACCGGGACGACCTCGCCCTGCAGAACATCCAGGCTCGCGCCCGCGGACCGGGGGCCTGGCTGCTGGCCAACGTCGAAGGTCGCCTGCTGCTGGCCACCAGCAACCGCAGCGAGGCCGCCGTGGGCTACGCGACTATGGATGGCGATACCTGCGGTAGCCTCAGCCCCATCGCGGGCATCGACAAGGCCTTCCTCCTGCGGTGGCTGCGATGGTTGGAGACCGAGGGGCCTGCCGGTGTGGGTCCGCTCACCTTCCTCGCGGCCGTGAATCGGCTGGCCCCCACCGCCGAGCTCCGCCCCCCATCGGCCCACCAGACCGACGAGGACGACCTCATGCCCTACGCGGTCCTGGACGCCATCGAGCGGGCCGCCATCCGCGACAAGCAGTCCCCCGTCGAGGTCCTCCGCCTGATCCGCACCCAGTTCGCCGAGTATCCCCTGGCCCGGCTCCACCAGTGGGTGGAACGGTTTTTCCGCCTCTGGAGCCGCAACCAGTGGAAGCGGGAGCGCTATGCACCCTCGTTCCACCTCGACGACGAAAACCTCGACCCGAAGACCTGGTGCCGCTTCCCCATCCTCTCCGGAGGGTTCGCACGCGAGCTGGCCGAACTGGCCCGCTTCGTCGCCGCCCAGTAGTGCCGATCATGCCCCACACCTACGACCATCCCCGCCCCGCCTTGACTGTCGACTGCGTGGTCTTCGGCCTCGACGACGAGGACCTCAAGGTCCTCTTGATCGAGCGGCGCAGCGAGCCTTTCGCCGGCTGCTGGGCGCTGCCGGGAGGCTTCGTCGAGGTGACGGAGACGCTCGATGCGGCGGCGCGCCGCGAACTGGCCGAGGAGACGGGGCTCACGGACGTCTACCTCGAGCAGCTCTACACCTTCGGCGCCATCGAGCGGGACCCGCGGGAGCGGGTGGTCAGCGTTGCTTACTACGCCCTGGTGAACATCCGCGACCATACCGTCTCCGCCGCCACCGATGCCCGCAAAGCGCAGTGGTTCCGGGTCCTCAACCCCCCGCCGCTGGCCTTCGACCACACGGACATCCTCGCCCTGGCGCACCGCCGCCTTCAGGGTAAGGTCCGCTACCAGCCGATCGGCTTCGAGCTCCTGCCGGAGAAGTTCACCCTCTCGCAGCTCCAACACCTCTACGAGACGATCCTGCAGCGGCCCCTCGACAAGCGCAACTTCCGCCGCCGCGTCCAGGCCATGGGCGTGCTTACCGATACCGGGCAGACGCAGCGCGACGTGGCCCACCGCGCGGCGCGCCTGTACCGTTTCAACGAATCGGCCTATCGCCGCCTCGTCCGGCGGGGTTATCTCTTCGAGCTCTGAGGCCGGCGGGGGAGGGTGACGGTGAAGAGGGCGCCGCCGGGACTGCTGTCCACCTCGATGCGGCCGCCGTGGTTGTCGGCCACGATCCGCCAGCACTTCGAGAGCCCCAACCCGAGTCCCCGGCCCGCCTGGCGTGCGGAGAAGAAGGGGTTGAAGATCTGGGGACGGATCTCGGGGGCGATCCCCGGCCCGTCGTCGCGGACGCCGATGCGCACGGCGGCGTCATCGGCCGCCAGCGTGAACTCGATCTCCCCGTTGTGGCCGATCGCCTCCATGGCATTGCGGCAAAGCGCCCGCAGGGCCACGAGGAGCTGCGTGGCATCGGCCGTGACGATCACCTCTCCCTGCCTCGCCGCGCCCTCCCATCGCAGGCGGATCGAGCGTTCCGCGGCGGCCGGGGCGGCCTCTTCAACGAGCCGTCCCATCAGGGCGCCGAGGTCCACCGGAGCGAGTTCGGGTTGAGGAGGGCGGGCGAAGAGACGCATGTCGGCGATCATCTCGTAGACCCGCTTGGCCTGCGTGTTGATCAGCGCCAGGGCGCGCCGGCGTTCGGGATCGGCCTCATCCTGGAGGAAGAGTTGCGCCCTCCCGGCGATGACGGCCAGGGGGTTGTTGATCTCGTGGCCGGCCCCGGCGGCGAACTCGGCCATGGCGTCGAGACAGGCCGCTTCGAGTGCCTCGGCGAAGCGGCTCTCGAGTTCCGCCAGCCGTCGCAGGCGGCGGCCCAACAAGGGGAGGAGGCCGGCCCCCGCGACCGGCTCCATCCAGAGCGCCGCTTGGCGGTCGGCCTCGGCGCGGGCCTCGGCCACGAGGGGAGCCGCCGCCAGGGGCGGATCTCCGGCGGCCAGTAAGGCGGCCGCCTCCTCGCAGGCCGCGGCGACCGTCCGGCGTTCGGCGGCTTCGAGTACCGCCGGACCATCGTCGGGGAGGCCCCCGAACAAGCCAGCACCAGCCCTCCTGCCGGACGACGGCGGCACGACGGCGGCACTTGCGCGCAACAGGCCGGCCAGGAAGGCCGCCTCGGCCAGCGACGGCTCGACCAGCCGCGCCGCCAGCCCGGCAGTCTGGTACAGCTCGACAACGATCGCCGACCAGTCGCTTTCCGTGCCACCCGGCGGGGGATCGCTCGCCGCATCCACCCCGCCGAGAAGGCCCAGGGCGTGCGTCTCGAGCCATGAGGCCAAGGGCGAAAACCGAGCCGGGGCACCCAGCTCGCAGCGGGTATGAGCAACCACCCAGAGTGTGAGCGGGGGATCGTCGCGGAGCGCCGCGGTGAGGGCGGCTGTCGACGCGGCCGGAGGGCCGTGCCCCTCAACCGCCGGGGCCGCGCCGACTCGGAGCGCCGTCGCTTCGGCTGCGTTCCGCGGATCGGCGGCCAGCAGGATCTCCGCCAGCAAGACGGCCGAACGATCGGCGAAGGGCAGGCGGGGGCAAAGGGAACCGGCGGGCGGCAAGAAGAGCATGGGTATGTTAGCCGGCCGTCGGCCCCCCCCTCGGGACTGCGCCGCGGCAGGCCGGAGGCCTCGCCGCGGGCACTCGGCGGCGCTACGGCCCCCAACCTAGGCTCCGCAGCCGCTCAGATGCTGGGAACCGCCTCGATATCGAGAAGCTGGCACATCCGCTCGATGAGCCGCTCGACCTCGAAGGGCTTATGCATGAAATCGTCGGCCCCGGCATCTCGCAACTCGGAGACCTTGTCCTCTTCGACCATGCCGGAGATGCAGATGATCCGCACGTTGTCCATCGACTTGTCGCTGCGGACCCGCTGGCAGACCTCCTTGCCGTTGATATCCGGCAGCATCACGTCGAGCACGATCAGGTCTGGCCGATAATCCTTGACCATCATGCCCGCGTCGAAGCCGTTGTTGACCGTGCGGATCTCGAAGCGACCGTCGCGATCGAGGACATCGGAGATCAGCTCGACCAGCTCCTCGTCGTCGTCGACGATCAGAACCTTCCGCTTTCCGCTCTCGAGCGCATCGGTGGGGATGCCGTTGTCTCGCATGAAGGCGAAGAGCTGATCGCGGGGGATGCGGCGGAAACGGCTCCCCGGCACCCGAAACCCCTTCAATTGGCCCGAATCGAAGCAGCGAATGATCGTCTGCTGGCTCACCTTACATATTTTGGCCGCCTCGCCGGTGGTGAACACAGTTTTCGTCGCCATGGGTACTCGACCGTCCCTCCTACTAGCCAGCCAAAGGCGACTAGTCTCAGCGAGGCCCCGGGGGCGCTGTCGGTCGACAAAAGTCCCGCGGGGTCTCTAGGCCTCCGTGTCAAAACCGTGGGAAACTAGCCCTGAGTTCACGAGCAACCGCAAACTCCGTACCTCCCGGAACTGCATCTATCCAACAGGCCTATCCGGTTCTGCCGACTTTACCGAATTTGCCAATCGCGACCAATTATAGCCAGCTTTCCGGCTGTGTCAATACGGGTGTCTGTTTTTTAAGTCTTTTGCATAGAACGACTTGCGACGATTGTCGGCTCGGCGGTCAGCCTCCTTCGCCGCCGCCGGAATACTTCTCCGGTAAGAAAAAAGCTCCCCCGAGGGCCCAGCACACCGAGTTCCCCGGGATCGCCAATCGCTCCCCCAAGCCCCCGTAGTCCGCGAGTTTGACCACCCCTTTTGCGCGTCTGCGCAACGTTCACGATCCTTCTCTGACACGGCGTATTGCCGTGCGCTGGCTACACCGTCGTTCGCAAGGAGGGTACGCCGTGCAGGCCTCTAGTGGACTGTCGAGAACCACCTCTAAACGACGGGGTTTTTTCTGGACAGGAGGGCGCCGAGGGGAACAGAGAGGGAGCCGGGAAGTCGAGAACCATCTTCGAGCAGCTCTCTCCCCACCGGCGAAGCGCTTTTCTCCCCCACTCGCCCCGCTCCCTCCGCGCCATCCTTTTCCAGGAAGGTGGGCAAGGCGCCCGCTCTCTTGTCGTTTTGAATAGGAGGAAACAGAGGGAACGGAGAAGGGGTAAGGATAAGGATAAGGAGTTATCGAGAAGACCGAACAAGAGGCAACCAGGCTGGGGTCTCGAACCGCCGCGGCGCAAGAAGCCTTGCCCGCGTTGCCCAGGTCGGGGCCTTCGGGACGCGCGCTGAGGAAAGCAAGTCTCTCGGGTCCTACGTGCGGGGGCGGTCGAGGTGGACCAGCAGCACGGCGAGATCGGCCGGCGTGATGCCGCTGATCCGTTCTGCCTGGGCAAGGTCGAGCGGCCGGACACGGGAGAGTTTCTCCCGCGCCTCGGCACGCAGTTGGAAGAGCGTATCGTAGTCGAGATCCTCGGGGATTCGCCGGGCGCGGAGGCGCTGTCGGCGCGCGATCTCGGCGTCCTGGCGCGTGAGGTAGCCGGCGTATTTGAGGTCGCAGGCCACTTGCCGCCCCACTTCCTCGTCGAACTCGGCCAGGAGCGGCCACTGCGCCGCCACGTCGGACCAGGCAGTCTCCGGACGCCGCAATCGGTGGGCCGCGGAGACCCCGTTGTGCCGGAGCGCCTCCACTGCCGCCGCCGCCCCCAGGATCGCCTCGCGTTTTGCCTCGAATCGCCGCCACCGCTCCGGCTCGATCAGTCCCAACCGTTGACCGATGGGGGTCAGGCGGCGGTCGGCGTTGTCGTGGCGGAGCCGCAGCCGGTATTCGGCACGGCTGGTGAGCATCCGGTACGGTTCGTCGACCCCGCGGGTCACCAGGTCGTCGACCATCACGCCCAGGTAGGCCTCCTCGCGGGAGAGGACCAGCGGCTCGCGCCCCGCCAGCCGCAGCGCGGCGTTGGCGCCGGCGAGCAGTCCCTGGCCGGCCGCCTCTTCGTAGCCCGTCGTACCGTTGAGCTGGCCGGCGAGAAAGAGGCCCGCCACCCGCTTCGTCTCCAGCCAGGGGGTGATCTGCTCCGGGGGGAGGTAGTCGTATTCGATGGCGTACCCGTAGCGGACGATCTCCGCCCCCTCCAGTCCCGGGATGAGCTGCACCATGGCCTCCTGCACGTCGCGGGGGAGGCTTGTCGAGAGGCCGTTGACGTAGACCTCGCGGGTGCGGCGCCCTTCAGGCTCGAGGAAGATCTGGTGCCGCGATCGCTCCGCGAAACGGACCACCTTCGTCTCGACCGAGGGGCAGTACCGCGGTCCCGTCGAGCCGATCTGGCCCGTGTACATCGGCGCCCGGTGGAGGTTGGCGCGGATCAGCTCGTGTACTGCAGCATTGGTGTAGGTGATCCAGCAGGGCAGCTGCTCGCAGTCGATCCGCTCCGTGAGGAAGGAGAAGGGTTGCGGCTCCTCGTCGCCGGGGTGGAGCTCGAGGGCGGCGAAATCGATGGACCGCCCGTTCAGTCGCGGCGGGGTTCCCGTCTTGAAGCGGGCCAGTTGGAACCCCAGCCGCTCCAGCGAAGCGCTCAAGCGCGTCGTGGCCCCCTCGCCCGCACGGCCGCCCGGCTGCGTCCGGTCGCCGTAGTGAAGGAGACCGCGCATGAACGTCCCCGCGCAGAGCACCACACTTCGCGCCCGGTAGACCGCCTCACCGGCCACCTGCACGCCCACCGCTCGCGGCCGGTCGCCCTCGCGCTCGACGAGGATCCCCTCGACCGATTCCTGCCGCAGCGCCAGCCCGGGCTGCTCTTCGATCCGGCGTTTGACCTCTTCCTGGTAGGCCCGCTTGTCGGCCTGGGCGCGGGGGCCGTGCATGGCCAGGCCCTTGCGGCGGTTGAGAAGCCGGAATTGAATCCCCGTGCGGTCGACTGCCTGGCCCATGACCCCGCCGAGGGCATCGATCTCGCGGACGATCTGCCCCTTCGCCACCCCGCCGATAGCGGGATTGCAGCTCATCTGGGCAATCGTGTCCAGGTTTCCGGTCAGAAGCGCCGTGGCTGCCCCCATCCGCGCAGCGGCCATGGCCGCCTCCACTCCCGCATGTCCGCCGCCGACCACCAGCACGTCGAATTCGTAGCCCGTTGCCATCCGCCTAGCCTTACCCGCTGCACGTTCGAGGAGAGAGGAGCGGGGGATGCAGGCCCGGCGCAGCAACACCGCCGGGTGCCGGGTTCGCGATGGAAACCGAAATGCCCTCGGCGGCTTCGAGCGGTTCGGCCTCTCCCTCCCCCCCGACAGACCCGAGGGTAGTCGGGACGATCCCCCCTGCGAGATGCCTGTCACCTGCCGGGGAATCTACGCATGTCCCGTCTGCGGGGCCGTGCCATCCCCTGTCCCCTGCTCCATGATAGGCCTCGACGCCCGCCCGGCAACCGACTCCCTCCTCGCGCCGCTGCCTGTTGGGCGACCGGCAACCAGCCGCCGCAACGGTGTGCCGGCGACTCCCATGCCCTGGAGAGCGGTTTTTCTCCCCGTTGACAGGATACCCCCGGAAACTAAAATGGCGAGTTTCCCCCGGTGGAGCGCGTCTCTCCCGGGGGTCCTGTGTTTTCTTTCCCTCCTTCTTCCTTCCAGGCGCCGAGGATGGGGTTCGATTCATGGTCTCGACCCGCCGGGATATCGGAACGCTCCCACCGGATGCCGAGCCGCGGGCCTGTCACCGGGTTGTCGACAAGGATCACCACGTAGGTCACACCGTGCAGACCGCGATCGAGAAGGCCGACGTCCTCATCGAGGCGCTCTGGTGGATTCGCCAGTTTCGCGGCAAGATCACCGTGATCAAGCTGGGCGGAAGCGTCATGGAGGATCCCCGATCGATGGGCCACCTTCTCGCCGACGTGGTCTTCATGGAGACCGTCGGCATGCACCCCGTCCTGATTCACGGGGGGGGGCCGGCTATTTCGCGGGCGATGACGGAGGCGGGCCTGACCCCCCGCTTCGTCCAGGGGCGCCGCTACACGGACGAGGCCACCCTCCGCATCGTCGAGGAGGTCCTCGCCTACCAGACCAACGAGAGCCTGGCGCGGCAGATCGAGGATCTCGGCGGCGTCGCCAAGCCCCTCAACTTCCGCACCGCGAACGTCCTCTTCGGCCGCCGCCTCACCCTTGCAGCCGATAACGGCGAGCCGGTGGACCTGGGCCGCGTGGGCGCCGTCACCCGCGTGGACCGCAACACGATCGAGCCCCTCTGCCACGCCGGCGTCGTCCCGGTGATCCCCTCGATGTGCCTCGACGAGGAGGGCGGCGGCAAGCTGAACGTCAACGCCGACAGTGCCGCCACGGCCGTAGCCCAGGCGCTGGGCGCCGAAAAGCTCGTCTACCTGAGCGACGTCAACGGCGTCCGCCGCGAGCGCAGCGATCCCGAATCCCTGATTCACTCCCTGACCAAGGCCGAGGCCGAGGAGCTCATCCGCAACGGCAACATCGATGCCGGCATGATCCCCAAGGTCCAGGCCTGCCTCGAGACGCTCGAGCACGGCGTCCGCAAGGTGCACATCATCGACGGCCGCATCCGCCACTCCCTGCTGCTGGAGATCTACACCAGCAAGGGCGTGGGGACGGAGATCGTCCGAGAAGCCTAGTCGTCCGCGACCCCGTCGCGGACCGTAGCTGGTGGCTCGGGGCCGGCGGCTCGCCTGCAACGCCGATCGGCCAGCCACCGGCCACCGATCACCCGCCACTACAGAAAGGTCTGCCCCGGTGCCAACGGAAAGCCTTGCCGGCTCTGCGGCCGTCCAGCGTCTCTTCGAGGACTACGTGGTCCCCAATTACCGCCGCTTCCCCCTCGCCCTGGTCCGGGGCGAAGGCGCTTACGTCTGGGATGCCGAGGGAAACCGCTACCTGGATCTCTTTCCCGGCTGGGGCTGCAACCTTCTCGGCCACTGCCCCCAGCCGGTCGTCGAGGCCGTGCAGCAGCAAGTCGCCACGCTGATCCACGTGCCGAACACCTGGCATACGGAGGCTCAGGGCCTCTGGGCCAAGGCCCTCAGCGAACGGAGCTTCGGCGGCAAGGCCTTTTTCTGCAACTCGGGCACCGAGGCCAACGAGGCCGCCATCAAGCTGGCCCGCCTCCACACCCCCAATCCGCGCTACAAGGTTATCACCTTCGAGGGCGGCTTCCACGGCCGCACCCTGGGGAGCACCGCGGCCACGGCACAGCCGAAGTACCACGAAGGGCTCGGTCCGCTGATGGCCGGGTTCGTCTACGCCCCCTACGGCGATCTCGACGCCGTCGCCCGCCTCATCGACCAGGAGACCTGCGCCATCCTCGTCGAGCCGGTCCAGGGTGAGGGGGGTATCCGCATCCCGCCCGCCGAGTTCCTCGCCGGGCTCCGCCGCCTGGCCGACGAGCATGGGCTGCTGCTCATCTTCGACGAGGTGCAGACCGGCTGCGGGCGAACCGGGGAGTGGTTCGCCTACCAGCACTTCGGCGTCACGCCGGACGTGATCACCCTGGCCAAGGCGCTCTGCGGGGGAGTCGCCGGCGGGGCCCTGCTCACCACGGCCCAAATCGCCCCCAGCCTCCGCCCGGGCATGCACGCCGCCACCTTCGGCGGCAACCCTCTGGCGGCCCGCGCCGGCATTGCGGCCATCGAGATGATCGAGCGCGAGGGGCTCCTCGAAAAGGCGCGCCGCCTCAGCGGGGTCTTCGAGGCACGCCTCACGGCCCTGGCCGAGGAATGCGAGATCATCCGCGACGTCCGCGTGCTGGGGCTCATGATCGGCATCGAGCTCACCATCGACGGGGCGGCGGTCGTCGAGGAATGCCTGGCCCGCCGCCTGCTGGTCAACTGCACTCAGACGACGGTGATCCGCCTCCTGCCCGCGATGACCATGAGCGAAGAGGAAGTCCATGCGGGCTGCGACCTCCTCGCCGAGGTGCTTCGCCGCCAGACCGGGTAGCGACCGCGACCCATCCCACCCAGGGGACCGCACCATGCGACATCTCATCGCCCTTTCCGAGCTCACCGCCGCCGAGATCGAGCGGATCTTCTCCATCAGCGGAGACCTGAAGAGCAAGTTCGTCCGCGGTCTCCGCGAACCCCTGCTCCCCGGCCGGGTGATGGCGCTGCTCTTCGAGAAGCCGTCGCTGCGCACCCGCGTCAGCTTCGAGGCCGCCATGGCCCACCTCGGCGGCAGCGCCATGTTCCTCGGCCGGGACGTGGGCTTCGGCAGCCGCGAGAGCGTCGCCGACTTCAGCCGCGTGCTGAGCACCTACGTGGACGTGATCGTGATCCGTGCCAACAGCCACGCCCGCGTGGTCGAGTTCGCCAGCTACTGCTCCTCCTCCGTGATCAACGGCCTGACCGACTATGCCCACCCCTGCCAGGCGATGGCCGATCTCTTCACGCTCCGCGAGTTCGTCGGCGACCTTGCCGGTCGGACCCTCGCCTGGATCGGCGATGCAAACAACGTCGCCCGCAGCCTCGCCGTCGGCTGCGGCCGCCTCGGCATCCGCATGACCATGGCCACCCCGGAGGGATACCGCTTCGACGGGGAGACCATGGCCATGTTCCGCGAGAAGGTCCCCGACCTGGAACTCGTCGTCAGCGACGACCCCTTCGCCGCCGTCCGCGAGGCCACCGCCGTGTACACCGACGTGTGGGCCAGCATGGGGCAGGAGTCGCAGGCCGAAGAGCGCCGCCGGGCCTTCGCCCCCTACCAGGTCAACCGCCGCCTCATGGCCCACGCCCCGAAGGACTGCCGTTTCCTCCACTGCCTCCCGGCCCATCGCGGCGAGGAGGTCACCGACGAGGTCATCGACAGCCCCCAGAGCGCCGTCGTCCAGCAGGCCGCCAACCGCATGCACGTCCAGAAAGGGATCCTCGCCTGGCTCCTCGCGGCGCAGGGACCGCGCTGAAGCGGAGACGCACATGGCTGACGATTTCGAACTCCAGTGTCCCCTGCCGCTGAGCCGGCACGACTCGGTCCAGCTCGCCCACGGCGGCGGTGGACGGCTGATGCAGGCGCTCATCGAGGGGCTCTTCGTCCCCGCCTTTCGCCCTGCAGGGGCGGCGGCGGCACTCCACGACAGCGCCGTGGTCGACGTGCCCGCCGGCCGCCTGGCGATGACCACCGACAGCTTCGTGGTCAGCCCTCTCTTCTTCCCCGGGGGCGACATCGGCCGCCTGGCGGTCTTCGGTACGGTCAACGACCTGGCCATGGCCGGCGCGGCGCCGCTGGCGATGAGTTGTAGCTTCATTCTCGAGGAGGGCCTGCCCATGGCGACGCTCCACCGCGTGGTGGAGTCGATGCGGGCCGCCGCTGCCGAGGCGGGTGCGGCGATCGTCACGGGCGACACCAAGGTCGTCGACCGCGGTAAAGGCGACGGGGTCTTCATCAACACTGCGGGCATCGGTCTCGTGCCGCAGGGCGCGGAGATCTCCCCCGCGCGGGTGCGCCCCGGCGACCGCATCCTCGTCAGCGGCGACCTCGGCCGCCACGGCATCGCCATCCTCTCGGTCCGCGAGGGGCTGACCTTTGAAGGGGCCTTGGAGAGCGACTGCGCGCCGCTGGGTGGGTTGGTGGCGGAGTTACTGGCGTCGGGCATCGAGGTCCACTGCCTCCGCGACCTGACCCGCGGCGGGCTGGCGGCGGCGCTCCACGAAATCGCCCGCGCCGCCGGCGTGGGCGTCAGGCTCGCCGAGGAGGCCATCCCCGTCGCCGAGCCGGTCGCCGCCGCCTGCGAGCTCCTGGGCCTCGATCCCCTCTACGTGGCCAACGAAGGGCGGCTGGTGGCCTTCGTCCCCGAGGACCATGCCGATGCCACCCTCGACGCCATGCGCCGCCACCCGGCCGCCTGCGGACCGGCGCTCGTGGGACAAGTCACCGCCGGACACCCAGGCACCGTCGAGCTCCGCAATGCCCTGGGCGGCGGACGTCTCGTCGACCTCCTCTCCGGCGAGCAGATGCCGCGGATCTGCTGAGTCGGACTATTCCCCCGCGATGATCAGGTCCAGCCGCCGGTTGCGCTCTTCCAGCGAGAGCCCCTCGCTCCCTTCGATGGTCATCCAGCCGCTGTAGCCGATCTCCTCGAGCACGCGGCGGACCAGCGGCCAATCGACGCTCCCCTCGCGGATGTCGACGAACTGGCCGCCTCGACCGTCCGGATTGAGCTGGAAGTCCTTGACGTGGCAACGGACGGTGAGATCCCCCAGGGCGCGGAGATAATCCTGGGGCGGGGCGTAGCGGACGTGGTTGCCGATGTCGAAGTAGGCCTGCACCATGGGGTGGTCGAAGGAGGCCACGAAGTGGGCGAAGAGCTGCGGCGTCACCCAGAGGTTGTTCCAGACGTTCTCCAGGGCGATGATCACCCCGGTCTCCTCGGCCACGGGGATGAGCTTCTTCACCGCGGCGACGGAGGTATCCGTGGCGTGGTTGTGGGCGGCGATATACTCGGCATAAGGGGCGTTGTCGCCTTCGACCACGCGGGTCAGGTGGCCGGTCGCCTCGTCGAATTCGACGTCGAAAGCCCAGGGATCGGGGATGGTCATGCCGCCGATGCGGCAGGGAACCAGGAGCAGGGCGTCGGCCCCGTAAGCCTGCGCCGCGCGCAGCGCGGTCTCCACGCTCTCGATGTCGTCGGCCACCTGGGCAGGATTGGGGCTGTTGAAGTCCGTCCAGCCGCGGAGCACGGCGTGGATCTTCATGTCGAGGTTCTCGGCCACTTCCCGTGCCCGCGCCGCCTCCTCGGGCGTCACGTCCCAGGTGTTCGCCTCGATCCCTTCGAAGCCGGCCTCCTTCCAGCTCCGGAGCGTCTCTTCGGTCGGTGCGCCGATCAGAGCCTTGTACAACGTAGTCTCGAATGGCCCTTCTGCCGGCTCATCGGCAGCGAGACGGCGGGTTGCCAGGGCGGCGGCGCCGGCCGCCGTGGTGGTCAGGAAGCGGCGTCGGTCAATCGCGTTGGTCATGAGCAATACCTCCAACCAGGTCGTTTCCTCTCGGTAAGCTTCGGCAAGCTCCAGGGGCGTCAGGGGCAGGCTGCCCGTACGGGAGGCCGATCCCGCGTAGAAGTCTACCATTCCCGCCCCACCCGCCGCCACCATTGACCGGCCGAATCACTCCAGAGACCAACACCCAACAAGTGGGGGCTGCACCGTTGCCGGTCTCGTCACGTACTGGGAACGGGGACAACTGCGGAGGTCACGTGCAGGATTCCGCCGCCCGCGGAAACTAATATCACGGCCATGACTCCCACCACCACACCCAGCCGGTCGGCGCCGCCCGCCGAGCCCTCGCCGGTCGATTGGCGGGCGGTCCTGGCTGAGCGTGCGCGGTGGTTGCGGACAATCCTCTTTGCCCGTCTGGGGGATGCCGAGGCCGTCGACGAGGTGATGCAGGAGGTGGCCCTGGCTGCCGTGGCGCAGCAGGCCCCGTTGGCCGACCCGGAAAAACTCTCACCGTGGCTCTACCGGCTCGCCGTCCGCCAGGCCCTGCTCTTCCGGCGGAAGCTGGGGCGGCGGCGCAAGCTGGTCGATCGCTACGCCGAGCGGCATCGGCCGCGGGAGGAGGACCACCGCGAGGCCGATCCCCTGGGCTGGCTGCTGGCTGCCGAGCGCCGCAGCCTGGTACGCCTGGCCGTGGAACGGCTCGGCCCCCGCGATGCCGAGATCCTGCTATTGAAATACACCGAAGACTGGAGTTATCGCGATCTGGCGCGGCACCTGGGCGCCAGCGAGAGCGCCGTCGAGGCCCGGCTGCACCGGGCCCGCGGACGCCTCCGCCGCCAGTTGGCCGCGCTCCACGTAACGGAAGCAGAGTCATGAACACTTCCCCGAAGCAATCTGCCGAGGCCCCGACCGATGCGGACGAACGGCTCATCGACCTGCTGGTCGACGGCGAGCTCGACGACGACCGCCGCCGCACGCTTCTGGCCGAGCTCGACCGCCGGCCCGATGGTTGGCGCCGCTGTGCGCTCGCCTTCCTCGAGGCGCAAGCCTGGCGCGAGGGCCTGGGCCGCCTTCCCTCGCTACCTCCGGGAGAAGTCCCGAGTGACGTCTTCGCAGCAAGCCAGGGGTTGAAGGTTGAATCGGCTCCCGGCGGTTGGTGGAGGTCGTTCCGCCGTTCCCGCGGGCGGTCTCGATCCACGATGGCTGCGCGGTCGGCGGGCATCCTCCTGGCGATGGCGGCGAGCTTCCTGGTGGCGTTCTATCTCGGTACGCTGCTGCCGCCGGGGCAGCCGGGCGACGTGGCCGCGGGCCCGGATAGGGTGGCCCTGCCGGCTGAGGAGCCGCGGATCGCGCACGCGGGCGGGCCTGGGACGACGGCCGGAGCGGCAGCCGACGGCGAAACGTGGCGGCTGGTCGATCTGCCGGTGGACGGCGGGGCACCAGGCTACGTGCTCCGCGTGCCCGCCGTGGAACGCGAGCGGCTCGACGAGGGCTGGGCCGACGCCCTGCCGCCCGCCTTTCCCGAAGACCTCTTCGAGACCCTCCGCCGCGCCGGACACGACGTCCGCCGCAGCCGGCAGTACGTGCCGGTCCCCCTCGACGACGGCCGCCAGCTCGTAATCCCCGTCGACCAGATCGACGTCCGATACGTGGGTTACCAATAGTCCCTTCCCCAAAAGGAGACAAGACCATGTTGCTTCGAAGCGCGATCGTGGGACTGGCCGTGCTCACGGTAGCGGCTCAGCCCCTATCGGCAGTGTGGGCGGACGCCGCCTACCGTCTCGTGGAGCAGGAGCCGGCAACCGTCCCCGAAGAGGGTAGAATGCTGAGGATCGAGACGCCCTATGGGCCCATGGTGATCGGTGTGCCCGGCGGCGACTCCGAGGCGGTGCGACGCGCCGCCGAGCGGTTGGGCGAAGCTGCCCGACAGCAGGCGGAGCGATGGCGTCTTGCCGAGGATCGCCCGCAGGTGGGCGAGTATTGGATCGGTGTCACCTGCATTAGAGTCGCCGCGCTCAGCGAGGAGCAACTGGACGCGCTGCACCCGCCCGAAGATCACGGCCTTCTCGTCTCGCACGTGGGACCCGAAACGCCGGCGGCGGCCGCCGGAATCGAGGCCGACGACATCATCCTCGCGGTCGGCGGCGCGCCGCTCGAGGACGTCCGCGACTTGATCGAGGCGGTCGAAGAGGCGGGGCAGGCGGGTGCCGAGTTGCAACTGACCATCTTCCGCGAGGGCGAGACGTTCGAGGTGGGCGTCACGCCTGCGGAGCGGCCGGAATGGGCCAGCCCGCAGCCTGGCGAACCGACGATGCGGAGGTGGTTGCCTCGCGAGCCGATGGAAGGATGGGAGAGGTGGGAGGCGCCCTTCCGGCTCCAGGTGCCGCGCCCGGGAGCCATTGTGGGCCGCCCCGTAGAGATCCCGGACGATCTCGCACTGCAGATCGAAAAGCGGGGCAGCGAACCGGCCGAGATCACCGTCTCGCGGGGCGACGAGCAATGGACGGTCGAGGAAGGCGAGCTCGACGCGCTTCCCAGGGACGTTCGCGGGCACGTCGAGGCGATGCTCCGCGGGCTGGCGGGGACGGGTTGGCTGTCCGTCGTGCGGCCCGGTGAGGCGGCCGAGGCGTACGGCCAGTTCCCCTATCCGGGCGAGTTCACTCCCGCGCCGCGCCCCAGCCCCGCGGAAGTCCTCGAGCGGCTCGAGAGGCGGATCGAGGCCTTGGAGCAGGCGCTCGAGCAGCAGAGGAACGAGCCCCGTCGGCAATGGGAGGCCTGGGCCGAAGAGCTGGATAACGGGGAGAGGTAACCCCGGGGCTCGAAGCGCCGCTCCCGCTGCGAAGCAGCGGTGAAGGGGCCAGGGGCGCTGACAGGCGGCGGGGGATGGGAGATACTGGAACGGGTTTCCTTTCCCCTGCCTCCGCGACCATGACCGAGCCTGGCGACTTCAACCCCACCATTGCCGACGATCATCCCGCCGTTCACGTCGCCCCCTGCCCATCGTGCGGCGGGCTGGTGGAGGCGGAGGACGCCTTCTGCCACGGCTGCGGAGCGCGGCTGGACGGTGCGGGCCTGGTGGCCGCATCCGCGGTCGAATCGGCCGCCCCGCCGAAGCACCTGCGGTGCGAGAACTGCGGCGCCGAGGTGGCCCTCGATCCCGAGCAGCGGAGCTACGCCTGCGCGTTCTGCGACTCCAAGTACGTCGTCGAGCTGCCCGAGGAGGTCTCGAGGCGGCAGCCGCCCGAGTTCGTCATCGGCTTCGCCGTGACCGCCGAGGCGGCCCGCGAACGCTTCCGCGAGTGGATCGGCAGCAATTCCCTCTTCCGCCCCGGCGACCTGAAGTACGTGAGTCTGGTGGAGAAGGTGCGGGGGGTGTACTTGCCCTTCTGGTCGTTCTCCATGCGGGCCCGCAGCCAGTGGTCGGCCCAGATCGGCGAATACTGGTACCGCACCGAGACCTACACGACCAGGCAGGGCGGCAAGACCGTGACCAAGACCCGGCGCGTTCGGGAGACGGAGTGGTGGCCCCTGGCCGGGCGGCACCATCGCTATTACAACGGCTATCTGATCTCTGCCAGCAGGGGACTTTCCCAGGGCGAAGCGGAGGCGATCAAACCGTTCCACCTGGCTGCCCTGCGACGCTACGCACCCCATTATCTGGCCGGCTGGGCAGCCGAAGACTACCGCCTGGAGTCCGACGAAGCACTGAAGCTCTGCCAGGAGGAGTTCTGCCGCCGCGAGCAGCAGCACGTGGCGGCTTTCCTGCCGGGCGATACCTACCGGGCGCTCTCCCTCCGCACCTTCTTCGAGGACGTCGGCTCCGACCTGATCCTGCTGCCGGTCTACGTCCTCACCTACCGCTACCACGACAAGCTCTACCGCTTCCTGGTCAACGGCCAGAC
>SKOZ01000051.1 GCA_007119795.1 Planctomycetales bacterium
AGGTCGTCCTCGGCCGGTTCCACGCCCGCGAAGGTGACGTACCGTTCCGGTTCCGCCGAGGCGAGCGAGTCCACCACCGCACGTTCGGAACCGTACGCCTCGGTATCGACGTAGGGTTCGGGCACTTCCGCTTGGAGATAATCGGGGGGGACCGGTATCGGTCCGCTGCGAGCCTCTTCGGGCGGGCGGCAGCCGCCGGCGGCGACGACCATGCCGGCAAGCAGCAGCAGCGCCGGCGCCGATGCGTTCATTTTAGCCATCGTCGAAACCCTTTCCGGCCGACCACATCACACGGCGTACATCACGACCCCGCGCTGGGCGAGCCGCCCCCACGGCGCTCCAACAGCGCGGTCAGCACCTGTAGGGCGGAGCTCCCGCTCCGCCGATGAGTAGCCCCACGCCGCTCCGACAACGCGGTCGGAAAGCACGGGCGCGAAGCAGACCCTGCCCGCAAACTCCCCCTACTGCAAGGGTGGCCACATGCCGATCGGGCGTTATCGCAGCAAATGCATACTACAGAATGGTTTGCGGCGGGTCAAGCACGGTTCTTTCCGACTTCGCGGGCGTTGGGACCCCGCTCATGCTGCGCCGGATACCATCGGCCGCGGCGGTGGGCTACCATGGAAAGCATAGGCCGCGCGCGGAACTGTGCGCGGCGCCATCCGGCCACCTCGACGCGGAGCTGCCGCATGCCGCTGGCATCTGCGAATCCCCATTTCCGCGGCCTGCGCTCAGGCAGCCGAGGAAGCGCACTGCGCCTGCGACTGTGGGGAGCGGTCTTTGCGTTGGTCGGCGCGTCTGCTGCGGCCGGGCATTCATCCCACGAACCCGTCGATACCTTCGATCCACGCGTCGCTGCGGCTCGCGGGCTGGGGCGTCTGGGCCCCCAAGCCGAAGAGGCCCTCCCCCTTCTGGCCGAGATCATCGAGGACCGCCATTGCGACCCCGAGCTGCGCTCGGCGGCCGTGAGGTCGGCTGCCGCGATCGGCGAGGATGCGGCACCCGGCTTCGAGGAGCGCTTGGCCGACCGCTACGAAGCGGCGGCCATCCGCGTCCACGCCGCCGCCGGCCTCGGAACCCTTGGTCCGGGAGCGCGGAAATCGGTCCCCACCCTCCTGGCGGTTGCTGCGCGCCGCAACGAGATTCTCCAAGTCCGGCTGGCGGCCATAGCGGCGCTGGCGGAGATGGCAACGGCGCCGCAGCCGGCGGCTGCCGAGGACGGAGACGAGGACGCCCTCCCTCCGCCGCGGCAGCTTCCGCCGGAGGCCCAGGAGCAGATCGCCGCGGCGCTGGTTTCTCTGGTCCATTGCGATGAGGAACCATCCGAGGTCCGCATCGCCGCGTTGGAGACCCTCGCCGCGCTGGGGCCGGCGGCCGTCGAAGTCGACGAGGAGCTTCTCGACTGCCTCGCCGACCGCTGCCAAGACATCGAGGTCCGGGTGGCGGCGGCGAGGGCACTGCGCCGCGTCGCTTCCCCGGAAGCGGTGGCTTCGCTGGCCGCCGTGCTCGGCGCCGGCGACGATGAGGCGGCCGTCCGCATCGCCGCGGCCGAAGCGCTGGCGGCCAGGGGGCCGGTTGCGGAGGCGCCGCTCCGGGAGCGTCTGGTCGATGGCAGCGAATCGATCGGCGTCCGCGCGGCGGCGGGTCGCGCGCTCTCGAGATGCCTTTCCGCAGAAGGGGAGGACGACGCCCTGACGGCCGCCCGCGACATCCTCCACGACTCGCGGCAGCCCGAGGCGGTGCGGTTCGCCGCTGCGGAGGTCCTCGGCGCGGAGGCTATCGCCCCCCTGGGCCGCCTGCTCAAGGACGGGACGGCGCGCTTTGCCGTGGTCGAGCGGCGGACGCGGGCCGTCGAGGCGCTGGGCCGCATGGGACCCGAGGCGGTCCCCTTGCTCGGCGACCTCGCCCAGGACCGCGGCGAGTATTTCCCCGTGCGCCGGACGACCCTCGAGGTCCTGCGGGAGATGGGGCCTAAGGCCGAGGCGGTCGTGCCGGTCCTCTCGCGGATCGCCCAGGACCATTGGCAGGAGCATTCAAGCCTGCGGATCCTGGCGATCGAGGCCCTGGCGGCGATCGGCCCGGCGGCCGACGCGGGCCCCGCCCTCCTGCGCGTGGCCGGCCATCCCGACGAACCGACGGCCGTCCGCGTGGCGGCCCTCGAGGCCCTGGTGGCGATGGACCCCGATCCTGCCGGGGCGGTGCCCCTGCTCACCGCTGCCGTGGAGGATCACGCCGAAAAGGTGGCGGTACGGACGGCTGCCCTCGCTGCCCTCGGACATATGGGAGCGGCGGCCAAAGAGTCGCTGCCGGCCGTGGTTCGCGTCGCGCAGAATATCGACGAGTCCCACGAGCTTCGCGGCCGGGCCGTCGAGACCCTGGGCGCCCTGGGGGCGGTGGCCCTGCCGATGCTCGTGCGTCTCCTTGGGGGGGAGGGGCTCGACGAGGCCCTGGCGGCCGACGTCGTCTTGGCCGATGAGGCGGCGGAGGTCTTGGTCTCCGTCGCCGCCGACCGCGCGGAGCCGGGTGCGGTGCGGGTGGCGGCGATCGAAGCCCTGGAGCCGTTCGGCGACCGCGGCGAATCCTTCCTCCGCGAGGCGGTCAACGACTACTACGAGGACGAAGCGGTCCGCGCTGCCGCCACGCGCGCCCTCCCTGCGGTGCTCGGCGAGGCGGCCGTACCGCTGCTCGGCTGGCGCCCGGCGAGCCCCTACCTTTCCATCGAGCTGCGAGTGGCCGCGATCGAGGCCCTGGGCGAACTGGGCCCGGCGGCCGAGTCGGTGCTGCCCACGCTGAGGTCGATCGTCGAGGACGGCAACGCCGATCCCGCGCGTCGCGCTGCCGCGGCGAGCGCGGTCGTCCAGATCGCGCCGGGCGAGGTGGAGCAGCTTGTCCGCCGCCTCGGCGACCGCTACGAGGAGCCTGCCCTCCGACGTGCGGTGGCCGAGTCGCTCGCGGCGATGGGCTGCCATGCCCGCGCGGCCCTGCCGGTGCTTGTCGAGCGGATGCGGTCCCGAGGCGAGGTTCGCGAGGTCCGCCTGGCGGCCATCGGCGCCGCGGCCGCGATAGCCGCCGGCGGCGAGGAGCCATGCCCACCCGCCGCATCGACCGCTCTCGAAGACGCCGCTGAAGGCGCTGAGGCGGGAGGGACATCGGGCGAGGCGGAGGTGGGCGAGGCCCTCGTCGGCCTGGTGGCGCGGAGGAGCGAGGACGTCTCAGTGCGGACGGCGGCCGTCGAGGTGCTTGGCGGCCTGGGGGCGGAGACGGCGCTATCGGCACTGGTCGATCGGCTTACCGATGCCGAGGAGGCCGTCCCGGTGCGGGCGGCGGCGGCCTCCGCTCTGGGACAGTTCGCTTCGCGGACGGCTGGGGAGGCGTTGGCAGCCCGCACCGCCTTCGACGCCTTGGCGGCCTGCCTCGACGATCCCCGCTCCGGCGCCGAGGTGCGGGAAGCGGCAGCCACGGCGCTGGGGCAGGCCGGTGCCCAAGCGGCATCCCGCTTGGTCTCGTGGGTCCTGGACCGGAGCCAGCCGGAGTCGCTGCGGGCGGCGGCCGTCCGCGGGCTCGCGGCGGCGCGGTCGGAAAGCGGCGCCGTGCAGGCGGCGGCCGAGCTCGGGAAGCTCGTCGACGATCCCGAGGAGACCGTCGCCATCCGCATCGCCGCGGCCGAGGCCCTCGGGCCCGACACGGTGCCGCGACTGAGCCGATTCCTTCAGGACCGCCGCGGGCATTTCAACGTCGTCGAGCGGCGCGCCCTGGTTGTCGAAGCGCTCGGCCGCATGGGCGCGGCGGCCGTTCCCGTGCTGGCCGAGGTCATCCAGGATCGCCAGGAGTTCTACGCCGTGCGCCGCACGGCCGTAATGGCTCTGGCCGAGATGGAAGCGACGGCGCGCGACGCCGTCCCGGTCCTGGCTCGCGTGGCCCGCGATCGCAACGGCGAGTATTCCGGGATGCGGGCCCTGGCGACCGAGGCTCTCGGCCGGATCGGTCCCGAGGCCCGCGAGGTCGTTCCCACGATGGTTCGCCTCCTCCAGGACGGCAGCGAGCCCTCGGTCGTACGGGTCCACGCCGCCCGCTCCCTCGGCCGGATCGGTCCTCCATCTTCGCACCCCACCGAGGGCGGCGGCGCAGAGGAGAGCGATCCTTCTCGAGAATGACAGGGCCGTAGCGGCGGCGCGCGGCCGGGCCCGGCAGAGACGCGGTATCGCGGAATGCTACGCCGCTCAGTGGAGATTCTCTCGGAGCCGCCCGGCCATCTCGGCGAATTCCTTGGCGGAGGCGTCTTGGCCAAGATGCTCGTGCATCGTGGCGAGATTCCCGTAGGGGACGGCGAGGGCGTCCTCGTCGAGCTTCCCCGCACGGACGGCCTCCTCCATGAAGGACAGACCCCGCTCGGTCAATTCGACGGCCTTCTGCTGCTGGCCGGTCTCCCAGTAGGAGACGGCCATGCTCACGAACGTCTCCCCGTGGCGGCCGAGGTCGCCGGCGGCTTGGCCGGGAAGCGGTTCCTCGAGAAGGGGCACGGCCTTGTCGAACCAGGTGATGGCGGCCTGGTGGTTCTCCTGGGCGAGGGCGTGGATGGCACCGAGCCGGAAGTGGAGCCGCCCGAGCAGGTAGCGGTGGTTGGCGACGCCCCGCTCCGCCACGCCGGATGCCTCGAAGTGTTCGATGGCCTTTTCGCCGTACCCCAGGGCCGCATCGTGCTCACCGCGCATCTGCTGGATCTGGACGGCATCGTAGAAGGCCATGCCCAGCTCCCAGTCGATCTGCTGCGTCCGCTCCGCATCGAGAGCCTGCTCGAGGAGTGCCTCGCCGCTCCGCTGGACCTCGTCGATCCAGGGGCTCGGGTCGAGGCGCCCTTCCAGGCCCACGCAGGCACCGAGGGACCGCACCGCGAAGCGGAAGCGGTAGGCCTCGCCGCCGGGGGTGTTCTTGGCGAGATTCTGGGCGATCACGTCGGCCCGGTCGAGCCAATGGGGGACCGCCTCCTCTTTGCGCTGCCAGGCGCCCCAGGCAATGGCCGCGGCGGCGCCCAGGTGGGCGTCGAGGAGGGCTTCCTTGGCGGCGGTGGCAATGGCCGGATGGGGATCGGCGACCAGGGGATCGGCGAGCTGGATGGCCTCGGTGAACCGCTCCAGGGCCCGCCGGTAGTCGCGCGGCGAGGCCGTGGCGGCCAACTCGCCGGCCAGGCAGACCGCGCGGGCCTTGACGTGCGGCAGCGAATCGCTGCGGGCCAGGGCTTGCTGCACGACGGCGGCCGCCTTTTCGTGCCGGCCGCTGCGGATCAGCAGTTGGGCGTGGGTGACGCGGAACCGCGGGTTGGCTTCGTCGAGCTCGATGGCGCGGCCCACGGCCGCCGTAGCTTCCTCGACGTCGCCCACCGCGGCCAGTGCCCGGGCGCGTAGCCAATGGGCGCGGGCCAGCTCCGGCTGCAGTTTGACGACCTCGTCGAGATCGCCGAGGGATTCGTGGGGGAGCGACTCCAGGTGCGTCTCGGCGCGGAGGAGGAAGGGTTCGGGGGTGATCGACTCCAGGATGATCTGGGCCACGAGCATCGTCGGCCCCTCTCCCTCCGGGGCCGGCTCGAAGGCGAAGAGCACCCCGCGCTCCGGGAACGCCTGGCCGAGAACCTCCCCCAGCTCGTTGGACACGAACACCGGGCGAATGGTGGCCAGGTCGAGCTGCTGGGCCACCGTCTGCGCGGGAAACGCCTTCTGCAGGCGGATGACGATCGAGACCAGCGTCTCTTCGTAGAAGGTTGCCTCGACCTGTTCGAAGGGCTCGATGGCGAAGACCTTGGTGTGCAGCCCGCCCTCCTCGTGCGAACCGGCAGGTCGTCCCCAGCTTTCCGCGAGTTCGGCGGCGGTGGTCGCCCCCGGTGTGGCACCCTTGAAACTGGCGGCCTGCACTTCGACCGGTCCGGCCGGTTCGCCTTCGGGAATCGGTTCCAACGGCGGCTCTTCCTCGGCCGCTTGGGGGACTTCGGCCGAAGAGTGTAGCCGCACGCCGAAGGCCCCCTCAGACGCAGCCGTTGCCGTGCCCGGGCCCGTCGGTGCGGGCGTCGGCTGCCGTCCACCCCCATCCGCCGCCGGGGCACCCCCCGGCGCAGGGGAGTCATCCGGCCGTTCGGGGCCTGCGGGCGCTGCCACACGCAGTGCGGAGGGCGGCTCGTGCTGCTCTTCGGTGGCGGCGATGGGGACGGCGAAGGATGAGCCGGGGCCGCCGGCCTCGTCCCGTGCCAACAGCCGAGGGGCCGAGTCGCGGGCCCATGAGGGGGTCTCCTCCGCAACGGCCCTCCGATCCGGCACGGTGAATACCGCGACCATAAGGATCATCCACCCGCACGGCCTCCAACTTCGGAAACGCATCGCACGTCCCTCCTGAACTCGCCGACGAAGGCATCGCACCCGGCCGCGGGAAAAGCATCCCGCGACCGCCTCGTCGATCCGACCCTCCCTTCCTTGGAGAGTCCGCGGTAAGTGTAGCTCGATGGGTCTCGGGCGGGTGACGGGGAGACCGCCATCCCCGTACGATTTCGGGGGAGACAGCCCGCCGCGAAACTCAGGCCGGGTACTGTACCCACAGGGCGCGAGCTGCGTCCAGAGGGATTTGGCAGATTTTCCTGCCCGCCGGCCCTGCTTCTCGGCAGCCCGGGGGCCGGTGGCGTAACCGTTCACGGGGGACTGTCCCAATTTTGCCGGCCGGAGAAGGTAGTCCTCGTGGATAATGCTATTCGGCCGCGAAAATGGGACTGACCCCTTCGGCCGGAGGTGGTAAGGGGACAGGTCCATTCTTCGCGCATCGTGTTTCGCCGAAAAAACGCGTCTGGTGGCCGAAAAATGGACCAGTCCCCGCCGGCTCGTGAACGGTTACCCGGTGGCGCACCCTCGGGAGCGAGGCACAACTCCGGGTTTCCGAATGCGTTGTCAACTCGCCTCCTTACCCGGCCCTCTCCCGGAGGGAAGGGAAGTGCTCACCTCCCCGTTCATCGCCCGCTCGATTGTCTACCGCCCGGCCGGGCGGTAGAATCGGCCCCTCAACCCCTTTGGGACTCGTTGTTTTCTGTAAGATAAACTTCTTCTCGGCTCGGCTGAGCGCTGTGCGGACGATCCGACTGCTACTTGTCTACGACGGCACGGACTACCATGGCTGGCAGAGGCAGCCGGGGCGGCGCACGGTGCAAGGAATGCTGGAGGCGGCCCTGGAAAAGGTTACGGGCGCACCGCACCGCATCGTGGGCAGCAGCCGCACGGACGCCGGCGTTCACGCCCTCGGCCAGGTGGCGGCGTTCCGGACCGCGAGCCGCCTGCCTGCGGATACGCTTCGGCGGGCTCTCAACGCCAACCTCCCGCACGACGTGGTCGCCGTCGAGGCCGCCGAAGCCGCCCCCTCGTTCCACCCCCTGGCCGACGCCGCCGCGAAACGCTATCGTTACCTCCTCGGCGACGGGCCGTTCCCCGATGTCTTCCGCCGCCGCTACATCTGGCAGCGGTGGCGGGATCTCGACGCGGAGGCGATGCACCGGGCCGGTCAGGCCCTCGTGGGCCGCCACGATTTCGCCAGCTTCCAGTCGGCCGGTTCGCCGCGGAAAGACACCGTGCGGACCCTCTTCGACGTGGCGGTGACGCGGGGGTTCCAGAATGAGGCACATCTCCTGGCCGTGGAGGTGGAAGGGGACGGCTTCCTCTACAACATGGTCCGCACCATCGTAGGCACGCTCGTCGAGGTGGGCCGCGGCGCCCGCGGCGCCCCTTGGGTGGCGGATGTGCTTGCCGCCCGCGACCGCGGCCGCGCCGGTCCTACGGCACCGCCCGAGGGCCTCTATCTGCTTTGGGTCCGTTTTGCGGGCGGTGCCGCGCAGGGAACGTGGCCCTCGCAGGGGCTCTTCCTTTCAAGGCCGAAGCGATGACGAAAAAGAAAGCCGACCTGACCAAGGCACTATGGGACATCGGGGAAGACCCCGATACGAAAGACGAGATGACCCGCTGGCGGATCGCCCTGAACCTCCGCGCCGCAACGGCCGCGGACGCGATGCGGACCGCCCTGGCCGCCCTGCTCTTTGCCGGAGGAGCACTCCTGCTGCTCTTCCACGGACCGTCGCCCTGGAGCGGGGCTCTCCTCTGGATCAGCGGAGCGGCGAGCTGGCTGACGGTGGCTCTGGGCCTCATCAACGGCTATTTCCGCCTCCGCCTGCTCCGCGAAGTCTGGCGGCACCAGGTCCTTGGCATCGACTTCGAGCCGCCGGCCGGCTCGGAAGAATCGCTCGATTCCATGGACGACAACCTCGACATGTACCAGTTGTTCCAGGTGTTGAGTTTGATCGTGGCCACGCTGGCGTTCCTGGTCGCCGTGGCCGTCGAGTCCTCGCAGTACTTGCGGTCCTTCCTGTTGTTGGTCCTCCTCCCCGTGGGTCTCTTCGTGGCTTACGGCCTGGTGCAGAGCCTGCTCGGCCGCGGGCGATCGAAGGAGGAGTAACCGCGGGTCGGCGGCGGTGGGCGATCGCCCCGCCCCTTTTTCGGTGGGGCCCTCGTTCGCTCTCGCCCCCTCGATTAACTTGGAAATGGGTTCGGGGGCGTCGGCAACGATGCCTGAACCACGGCAGCGGAGCGGCGACGGAACCCCGCCGGCCTTGCGGAAGAGATCGCGGGTGCCCCGGCCGCACGATTACGTCCTCGGGAGACCGCCGTCCGAACATGCGCATCGTCCACATCATCACGCGGCTGATCCTCGGCGGAGCCCAGGAGAACACCGTTCTCACGTGCGAGGACCTCATCCACCGCCACGGCGACGAGGTCTTGCTGGTGACCGGCCCTCCCTTGGGCCCCGAAGGGAGCCTGGTGAGGCGGGCCAGGGACAACGGCGTGCCCCTGGCGATCGTCGACGCCCTGCGGCGGCCGATCCATCCCTGGCGCGACGCGCGGAGCTATCTGGCGGTCAAGGGCATCCTTCGCCGCTTCCGGCCCGAGGTGGTCCATACGCACAGCGCCAAGGGGGGCTTCCTCGGCCGACCGGCGGCCTTCGGCCTGGGAGTGCCCGCCGTAATCCACACCGTCCACGGGGCGCCTTTTCACTCCTACCAGAACGCCGCGGCGCGGGCCTTCTTCATCGCCTGCGAGCGGTGGGCCGCGCGCCGCTGCCACGGGATGATCAGTGTTGCCGACGCCATGACCGACCTCATGGTCGAGGCCCGCGTGGCGCCGCGGGAGCGCTTCACCACGATCTACAGCGGCATGGAGGTGGAGCCGTTTCTCGCCGCCGATGCGCACCGCGAGCGGGTCCGCGGCGAGCTGGGCTTCGCCCCGGAGCACGTTGTCGTGGGCAAGATCGCGCGGCTCTTCCACCTGAAGGGCCACGACGACCTCGTGGCCGCCGCCCGCCGGATCGTCCGCCGCGCCCCGGAGGTCCGCTTCCTCCTCGTCGGCGACGGGCTGCTCCGCGAACGGCTCGAGCAGCAGATCGCCGAAGCGGGGCTGGCAGCGCATTTCGTCTTCACCGGTCTGGTTCCGCCGGAACGGATTCCCGAGCTGATCGCCGCCACGGACGTCCTGGTCCATACCAGCCTTCGCGAAGGGCTGGCCCGCGTCCTCCCCCAGGCTCTGATCTCCGGCAGACCCGCCGTCAGCTACGACGTGGACGGGGCCCGCGAAGTGGTGACCAGCGGCGAGACGGGCATCCTCTTACCACCGCGGGACGTGGGCGGCCTGGTCGAAGGGCTCGTCCGCCTGGCCGGCGACGCGGCCCTCCGCGCGCGGTTGGGAGAGGAGGGTCGCCGTCGCTGCCGCGACGCCTTCCGCCACGAGCACATGACCGATCAAATCCGCGACTACTACGCGCGGATCCTCGCTGGCGGCACCTCCTGACCCCGCTTCCCGGTGGGGCAGCGCGTGCAGGACGCCGGCGCGCTCGCCCGGAGCCGGGCGGGGTGCGGGATCGGCCGAAAGGGCAACGGCCCCCGCGACGACCATTCTGCCCTGTCCGCCGCTCCGCCGAACGAGCCGGGCCAATGCGCGCCAGGGGAGACGCCGGGCCTACTCCTCAACCGGCTCGAGTAGCAAATAGTCGATGCCGAACATGTGGCGGGGAACGGCCTCCGGGTGGCGGCCGACGATGGTCACCTCCAGGCGGTTCACGCCCGCCGCGAGCACAAACTCGCCGAGGTTCTGGAGCGCCACGGTGCAGGTGCGGGCGAAGGGCATCACCCAATAGGCCTCCATGGCGCCGACCTCATCGACGCGGGTGTACCACGTCTGGTACGGGTGGATGCGGTAGCCGGTGCCGAAGAACTCGCCCATCGGGCACCAGACGGTCTGCTGGTCCTCGAAGGTAATGACCAGCACCGTCGAATCGACCATTTCTTCGAGGAGCGTCTCGAGCGTCACCCCTTCTCCCCGACCGCCGGCGTCAGGGCCGCCGAGAGGATGAGGGCCAGTCGAACCCCAAGCGTTTTGCTGCAGAGCATGGAGGGTCTCTCCCGGTGGTCGAGTGGGTGGGGCCTGGTTCCGGCGGCGCGGGCGCCGACGGCGCCCTATTCCCGCCGTGCATCCAGGGTGCCCTGCACGGACGGCAAAATCAAGCCTGGAGCCGTTCGGCGCGCTCGGCGGCCGCGCAGGCGGCGGCGAATTGGCTGCACACGAGGTGGCATACGGCCAGCAGTCGGGCCGAAGCGGCGTCGCCGGCCAATTCGTAGCAGCGCCGTGCGTGGGCCAGGGCCGCCTCGTGCCGGCCGGCGGCCAGGTCGAGCAGGCAGGCCCGCCGCTGTCCCTCCCAGGCCTCGGCTAGGCGGCGGAGCAGGCTGAGGTCGCTCTGGCAGCGGCGGCAGGAATCGGACCACGCCTGCCGCGCGCGGCACGTGGGGCAGACGACCTCGTCGGGGGGGATGCGGCGATCGGCTGCGGCCATCAGGCGTCCTGAAGGTAAAAGACGAGGTCTTCCAACTCGGCAGCGGCGGCCTCGATCGCCTGGGCGTCGTGCGCGGCGATGGCCTGGCGGATGCGATCGATGAGGCGGCGGATCTCGGCAGCGTCCTCGGCGGCGGCCCGGTCCACCGCCTTCTCGGCCTTGAGGATCAGGCCCTCCGCGTGGAGGATCGCCTTGCGGAGCGGAGCGGGGAGCTCTTCGTCGGCAGCGGAGTCGGCGGCAACCGGCAACTGCTCGCCCTTCGGCGGGGGCACCGCACCGGCGGCGAAGGCCGAGTCGATCCGCTGCTGGGCGGCCTCGCGGCTGCTGATGCGGAAGCGGGAGACGGCGTTATTGAATGTCAGCTGCTTCTCCCTGCCGGTGATCCGCTCCACGGCCGTCACCTTGAGGAGGCCGCTGAGGTCGAGCTCGAAGCGGACGAGGATCTCGTTGCCCGCCTTGGCCTCGGAGAGGTCCTCGAGGAGGAACTCCCCGATCTGGTCGTTGTAGCGGACGTCCTCGTCCTCGCCCTGGTAAACGGAGATGTCGGCAGCCTCCTGGTTGTCCTGGCAGGTGTAGAAGATCTGCGAGCGCCGCGCGGGCAGCGAGGTGTTGCGGGGGATCACCGGGGCGAAGTGGTGCGGCGAGGGGAAGCCGTGAAGCGTCCCCAGCGTGCTGATGCCCAGGGTGTGCGGCGTGATGTCCACGAGCACCGGGCCCACGTCGATCCCGGCGATCAGCCCGGCCTGCACAGCGGCTCCCATGGCCACGCAGAGGTCGGGGTCCACCTCCGTATGGACGGGTTTGCCGAGCTGCTCGCTGAGGAGCCGCTGCACGATCGGCGTGCGGCTCGCCCCGCCGACGAGGACGACCGTGTCGATCTGGTTGGCGGTCAGTTGCGCATCGGAGAGGGCCTCGTCGACGCACTTGAGCGTCTTCTCCAAGAGCGGTTCGACCATCGCCTCGTAGTCCTCGCGGCGAATCTCCATGGATAGGTGCAGCGGGGTCCCCTTCTTCTCGGCGATGAACTCCTCGCGGAGCTGGGCCACCGGCTCGGCGGAAAGGGCCTTCTTCGCCTCTTCCACGGCCTGGAGGAGCCGCGACTTCGACGTGGGCGCCGTGCGGAGGTCGACACCGTGATCGTCCAGGAACCGCTGGGCCACGTAGTCCAGGAGGAGCTGGTCGAAGTCGTCGCCGCCTAGGTGGGTGTCGCCGTGGCTGGCAAGGACCTCCACGACTTGCTGTTCGACCTGAACAATGGAGACGTCGAAGGTCCCGCCGCCGAGGTCGTAGACCAGGAGGCGTTCCAGCCGGTCCGGCTGGGGATCGTAGGTCAGCGAGGCGGCCGTCGGTTCGTTGATGATCCGGACCACCTCGAGGCCGGCCATCTCGCCGGCCTCGCGGGTCGCCTCGCGCTGAGTTTCGTTGAAGAAGGCGGGCACCGTGATCACCGCCTTTTTTAGCGGCTCGCCCAAGGCCTTCTCGGCACGCTCCTTGAGCGTGCGGAGAATGATGGCCGAGATTTCCTGCGGGCTGTACTGCTGGTCGCCGAGGCGGACTCGCTCGTCGGAGCCCATGAGCCGCTTCACGGAGCGGACGGTCCGCTCCGGGGCGAGCAGCCACTGGTTCCGCGCCGCCGCGCCCACGAGGAGCGTGCCCTGCTCGTCGAAGCCGACCACCGAGGGGAGCATCTTCTCTCCCGTCTCGTCCACGAGGACCTCCGCTCGCCCGTTGCGGATGACGGCGACCTCGCTGTTGGTCGTACCCAGGTCGATGCCGATGATCGTTTCCATGGCCTTGGCTTCCTTTGCGGCTGGTGGAGGGACGTTTGCCGGCCGGCGCGGCCGGGGTCTCAATTTGTCGCTTCGCTGTCGGTTGGGGGAGACGGCGGCTGGGGGCCATGGTCGCCGGTCCCTGGCGGCGGGGCGCCGTTGCCGTTCGCCCGCTCGTCGGCGTGCGGGGGCCGGCGGGTGGCGCGGACCTCGGCAAAGCGGAGGACCTCGCCCTGCCAGAGGTAACCGGGCCGCACCTCCTCGATCACCGTGCCCGGCGGTTGCCCCTCGTCCTCGACGGCCTCGAGCACGGTCATGGTGTGGGGGTCCGCCGGGCGGCCCAGGCAGGCGATCCGCTCCAGCCGCTGGCCGGTCAGAGCCCGCTGCAAGCGGTCCAGGATCAACTCGTAACCCTCGCAGAGGGCGTCGAGAATGCGGCGGTGGTCGGACTCGGCGCGGCGGACGAGGAGGTCGGCGGCGCGGCGATGCCAGCCGCGGACCAGCCAGCGGCGCCACCAGGGGAGGAGGCGGAAGCCCTCCTCGAGCTCGCCTCGCAGGGCCGCCGCCGAATCGATGACGATCTGGCGGCGCGCCGACTCGATGACCGCGGCCCCCCGGTGCAGCGCCTCGTCCAGTTCGGCGAGCGCCTCGACTGCCGGACGGGCCGCCTGGCGAGCGACTTCCGCCTCGCGGGCCCGCACGCCGCGGAACTGGTCGCTGGCGGCCTCCAGGGTGCTCATCGCGGTCCGCAGGGCAGCGGTCATCTGCTCCATGGCCGTACCGGCCTGGAACATGTTCGCCGTCGCCTTCTCCATGGACCCGATCGACTCGCGAGCCGTCTCGTCGAGTCCGCGCGTGCTCTTCGTCTGCAGCTTGAGCTCGTGCCGCAGGGCCGTGAAGCCCTCGATCACCTCGTGAAGGCTCACCTGGGCATCGAGCTCAGCCGCCTCGGCCTCCCAGATATCGGGATCGACATATCGATCGGCCGGCTCCGCCGCCTCGTCTGGAACCCCTTCCCCCACAGTCTGCGGGCCGGTATCCCCTTCCGACTCGCCGGCGGTTTCGTCTGCGTCGTCGCACTCCTCGTCCCGTTCCGCACAGCGAGGATGGAGGCGATCGGAGGGCTCCTCCTCCGGAGCCGGCTCCCACCGCGGCGGCGGCCAGTGCGCCTTGAGCGGGGCGCGTCCTGCGGGGCGGGGGGGAACTGCCCAGTCGTCGTCCTGCTCGTCAACTCCGGGATCGTCCACCCTGCGTTCTTCCTCCGCCTCCCGCGTGTGGCTCTTCTCCGGCATCTTGCCGGGCCAGCGATGCTCGCGCGGCTCCCCCCTTTCGTCCCGGAGGAAAGGAGGTCGCTCCTGCTCGCTTCTCGCAGCGTCGATCGCCTCCTGGTCCGATTCCTGGCCCGCGCCGCCCCCTTCGGCCATCCATGCCCCGTCCTGCGCTACCGGATCGACCTCGGGGTACTCAGCGTGCCACGGCAGTGCCTCCGCGGCGCCGAAATCCGCCGCCGCGGGAGGCGGTTCCTCGTCATCCTCGGGCGCTGGCGCGGCGAACGAGCCGTGGTGGTGCTCGGCGCCCCTCTTCCAGTCGTTTTCCGGTTCGTCGGCATCCGCCTCGGCAGGTTCGCCGGGGCCTGCGTCCTCCGGGCAGACCTCTTGCCAGAGGGCTTGGGCCTCGGCGCGCGTCTCGGCCAGCCAGCGCCGAAAGCGGTCGAGGATGGCGTCTTCGTTCGGCCAGCCGTACATCACCGCCCCGCCAGGGAAAGAAGGAGATCGGTGGGGAGCCGCGCACCGTGAAGCTGCTCGATGAGGGTATCGGCCGCCCTCTCGATGGCGCGGCCGGTCTCGACGTGGAAGAGGCATTCGGTCATGCGGGTGGCCGGATCGCGAAGCTTCTCGTAGGCCTCGCGGACGGCCGCGAACCGCTCCGGGTCGCGATCGGGCGGAAACTGGCGGACCAGCTCCAGGTAGCGCCGCCGAATGGCCGCTTCATCGCTGCTGTGCTCGATTCCCAGGACTTCAAAGGGATCGTTGTCCATGACGCCTTATCCTCGGCTACGGGCCACTGGATCTACCGCTACCTCCTCCGCCTCCGCCGCGCGCGGTGCCGCGACTGGCGGCTCTCCTGCCGCGGACGCCATTGCTGCTGCGGGGTGTCTATCTTGCTCGTATCCTCCTCGCTCCCGTCGCCATCCTCGCCGAAACCGTCATCGTCGAATTCGTCGTCATCGAGGTCATCGAAATCTTCGTCGTCGATGAAGTGCGGGGGACCCATGAACGGCGGAGGGCCCATCGGCGAGACGGCGCCGGCAAACATCTCGAAGGCATCGCGCACCCGCTCGATACTGCCGCCCGAATCCAAGGCCTCTTCCACCATGGAGGTGAACTCCTCGCGGAGTCCGTGCGGCATGGTCAAGTAGAAGATCGCGAACTGCGAGCGCTGGCGGAAGTCCTGCGTCACGGCGTCCTCCTGGCCGGAGGTCATCGCCAGGTAGCGTTCCAGGTAGGAGACTGCCGCGGGCGGTCCCCCCAGGATCCGGTCCGCCCACGGCGGTTCGATGAGGAGGCGCTCGCCCTCCACAAGATGGAGGAGCGGCTCCTCGGGGAATTGGTCGCGTCCTCGACGGACGAGGAGGTTCACCGCCTTGAGGATGCACTTGGGGAGGCTCTTCGGCTGCGGCAAGGGATCGCACTCGTCGCGGAACCAGATGAGGTGCCGGGCGGCATCGCAGAAGGCGGCGTGCTGCCACTTGATCCGAGAGGACCGCCCCACGTAATCGACCACGGCTCCATCGAGCTCCTCGTCGATTTCCCGGCGCTTGGGGAGAAGCGGCTCGGGGCGTGCTGCGCGGCAGATCGCGGTAAGGGTCTCGCTCTGGCAGCGCTTGCGGGCGGCGGCGAGGAACTCGCGCCTCCACTTGGCGGCGAAGTCGGCGGGCAGGCCCCATTGCCGGGCCTCGAACGCCAGGAGGAGGAGCACGGCCGTCGGTTCGGCGAGCATCCGCTTGGCCTGCGCGAGGAGCTCGTGCCCCCGGTCGAGCTCGTTGCTGCGGAAGGCGAAGAGCGCCTCGCGGGCTCGGCGCATCCAGGGCGGCGGCTCGTTGCCGCCGACGGTCCCGGCCGCTTGCAGGGCGGCGCGGCCCTTTTCCCATTGCCGATTCTGCGCGGCGGCGGCTGCCAGGGCGATCTGGCCGTGGTAGGCGATCTCGTTGAGCCGGGCATCGAGCGGCTTCAACTGCCGGGCCCGCATCGCATATTCTGCCGCCCGCTCGGGATCGTCTCCCTCCAGGTGGTGACGGGCCAATTCCTCGAGCGTGGGCAGGTCGTCGGGGAAACGGGCCAGAAGCATCTCCAGCGCCGAGAGGACCACCTCTGGCTTGTTCCAGGCGCGGCACTCCCGGACCAGGGCGCGGTAGGCAGCGATCTGGTCGGGGGCGGCGCGAATCCCCTCGCGGAAGGCTTCGAGAACCCATTCCCGCAGCCGCCCCTCCTGCGCCCGCGAGTCGTCATCCACCCGACCGAAGCTCATGATGCGGTGGTGAAGCCGCCCCAACTCCTGTTCCACGGAGATCGATCGCATGCGACCGATCTCCACCCACACCAGGCTGCGTGCTACCGCGCGCGCGCCGCCGGTAAGCTCGGCGACGTGATCCAGGTCTGCCAGATACTCGAGCCACCGCGATTCGGCGCCGCGGGCCTGGGCGGCATCCTCGCCCTCGTCTTCCTTGTTCAGCGATTCGCGCAGCGCCAACGCCGCGGCACGGTTCCCTTTGGGGTCCAGCGGGAGCGCCGCGTCGCGGCTGAGCTCGCGCACCAGGTTGACGTTCCCCTGGAGGATCGCCCGGGAGATCAGCTCCTGTCCCACCCGCCGTGCCAGAGCCGGATCGCGGCGCGCCAGCGGCTTGCAGATCCCTCGCCAAGCCTGCCGGATCGACCGCCAGCGGCCCGCAGCAAAATGCTCCTGAAGACGCATCAGGGGCGCGGCGACCGACTCGCCGAACACGGCCCGCTCGATGCGGTCCACGGCCTGCCGCCGCTGCTCCTGCGCGGCGCGATCGCTCGGGGACGGTTCGGCCAACATCCGTAGCGAGGCGGCGATCTGGGCTGCGTCCCGCTGCGGATCCAGGCGATCCCAGTTGGCGCGCATCTGGTCGACGTCGCGGCGGTAGTAGGCCGCCAGACCCCGTACGAAGAGCCGCCAATCGGCAAAGGGGGAGCTGCGGGGAATGTCCTTCACGGTCTCGAGGGCGCTCCGTTCGTCACCCCCGGCAAGGGAGTCCAGCGCGCTGCGGATCTGCCTGGCCCCACGCCCCAACTCCGGGAGCGAGGCCGGGGCCTCGTCGGGCCGCCGGACGGCATGGTCGGCCGCGGAGCCGGAAAGGGTGAAGTCCAGCTCGAGGGGCGCCTTGAGCATCCCCTTGGCCCGGTCGACCAGGCCGGTGGCCACGAGGATCGGCGGCAGCTTCCCCTCGACCCCGGCGTCGGTCACCCCCAGGGCCAAGAGGCCCTCGAGCACCCCCCGCGCCTCGGCCGTCATCCCCAGCCGCTGGAGTTGCTCTGCACGACCCAGGTGGGCCCGTTCCAGGAGCGTCCGGGAGGCCTCCGAAGGCGCTTGACGATGGCTCACCCGCGCCTCCTTCAGCGCCGAGCGGAAGTCCTCCTTTTCCATCGCCCGCCGGGCGCGTTGCAGCGGGTCAACCGATCTGAGCTTTTTCTTGTTTTTGGTTGCCATGGACAACATCCATGTCGAGTTATGCCCTGATGAGGAGGGGCGCAACGGCCGGCAAGGCCCCCTGGCACAGCCCTGGCCGGGATACCCGTGGGGACAAGCGGCCGCCGGGCCTTGGCCGCTGCCGGTCACCTCGCCGGTCGAACCTTCAATGCCCCAGCCTCTCCGCCTACCGCAACATCTTATTGGAAAGAGGCGTCATTGCGAAGTGGTTCGCGACAGATAAAGTACCGCTAAGGTACCGCCACGGCGCCAGCGTGCAGAAGGGCGCCGCACGCCCCCCGATCGTGCCGTGGCGAGCGGGGCCTCTCCACGGACTTGCCCACCATAAAGATCATTAATACGATTAAGTAACTTGTCAATTCTGGGTGCACCTCACCAGGAGAGTTAACGATGCTTCACCAACATATCGATCTGGAAATCGCCGAACGGGAGGCCTGGGCGCTCCGCCGGCAGCGGGGGATACCCAACAACCGCCGCCTCTGGGTGCTCGCTTGCATGGATGAGCGCTTGCCGGTGAACGAGGCTTTGGGCATCCGGGAAGGCGACGCGCACGTCTTCCGCAACGCGGGGGGATTGGTTACCGACGACGCCGCCCGCATACCCGCCTGGGCGAGATGGTCAACACGGCCAAAGCGATGGGTGCGAAGGGATGATTCTGCTGCGCCGCCGGGGAGGTAGGCCCAGCGATCGGCCGAGAAGGCCTCCCCGGCGGATCTTACGGGGGAAGATGCCCCTCCCTGCGGGGTCGCGGATTGTGCCTGGCGTCAGGGTCCTGCGGGTTTGCGCCACGGGGGATGCGGCCGCGGCGCGACGCGTCTTGACTCTCCGTAGCCGGTTCCCCTATGCTGCCGGGGGCCGTGGGGCACCCCAGGGAGCCGAGATGCCGCCATCTTCGTTCAAAGACCCGTTCGACGTCGCCTTGAGCCGCCGCGCCCGCTGGGCGGGCGACGCACCGATCGCCAGTGTGCTCATGGCCCGCACCCTCGCCCAACCGGAACTGGTCTCGCTGGCGGCGGGGTTCGTCGACCAGGAGACGCTTCCGGTCACCCCGGTCGCCGAGGCGCTCGCGGCCCTGCTCGAGTCGCACGAGGGGGCACGCGCCGCCCTGCAGTATGGGACGACGGCGGGCTACCTGCCGTTGCGGGAGGCGATCGTGGAGCGGCTCCTCGCGGCCGACCGGGTTGCCAGGCACGAGGTCGCCCTCTCCGTCGAGCAGGTCGTGCTCACGGCGGGGAGCAACCAGCTCCTGCACCTGGTGCTCGAGTCGCTCCTCGACCCGGGCGACGTGGTCCTCTGCGGGGCCCCCGGCTACTTCGTGATCCTGGGCACGCTGGCCAACCTCGGTGCCCGCGCCGTGGGCGTGGCCACCGACGACGAGGGCATCGTTCCCGAGGCCTTGGAGGAGGAGTTCAGCCGCCGCCGGGAGGCCGGCGATCTCGGACGCGTGAAGGCGGTCTACGCCGTCAGCGACTTCGACAACCCCACGGGCGCCACGCTGCCCGCGGAGCGCCGCGCCGCCCTCGTCGAGATCGTCCGCCGCTGGTCACGCGATCGGAAACTCTACCTCATCGAGGACGCCGCCTACCGCGAGCTGCGCTACTACGGCGACGACCTGCCCAGCATCCGCAGCCACGACCCCCGCGGCGAGCACGTGGTGCTGGCGGGGACGTTTTCGAAGGCCTTCTCGCCGGGAATCCGCGTCGGCTGGGGCATCCTCCCCGAGGAGCTCGTCGCCCCGGTCATGAGCCAGAAGGGGAACATCGACTTCGGCTCGCCGAACTTCAACCAGCACATCATGGCGACGGTCCTCGAACGGAGTCTGCTCGACGTCCACTTAACGGCGCTCCGCGCCGCCTACCGCCGCAAGATCGACGCCGTGCTCGAGGCCGCCGAGGCGCACCTGCGGGCCGTCGCAGGGGTGAACTGGATCCGTCCCACCGGCGGCCTCTACGTGTGGGTCCGCCTCCCTGAAGGGCTCGACGCCGGGCTCGACGGCCCGCTCTTCGACCGCGCCGTCGAGGAGGGAGTGCTCTACGTACCCGGCCACTACTGCTATCCGCCCGAAGGGGAGCCCATGGCGCGCAACGCCCTGCGGCTGAGCTTCGGCATCCCCTCGTGCGAGGCCATCCGCCGGGGCGTGGCGGCGCTGGCCCGTGCCATCAGCGCGTCTTTGGAAGGAACCGCGTAAGCGGGGGGCCGCGACGAGGCGGGCCGCGAGCTCGCCCGCTCCGCACGCCCCCGGACGGAACCCGCAACGACCATGACGATCATCGACCGCTACCTGCTGCGGCAGTACGTGCAAACCTTGGTCATCTGCTACGTGAGCCTGACGGGTCTCTACGTCGTCTTCGACGCCTTCACCAATATCGAGGAGTTTCTCCGCGCTGCGCCCGACGGGGGGGGGCTCTTCCGGCTGATGGGCTCCTACTACGGCTACCGGGCGGTCTTCCTCTTCGACCGCCTCGCCGGGATCCTCGTCCTCTGTGCGGCGATGTTCACGGTCACCTGGATCCAGCGGAACAACGAGATGACGGCGCTGCTGGCCGCCGGCGTTCCCAAACTGCGGGTGATCGCCCCGGTGGTCGCCGCCTGCGCGGTGACGACCCTCTCGGCCGCCGCCAACCGCGAGCTGGTGATCCCCCGCTTCCGCGAGGAGCTCTCCCGGCCCACAAACGATCTCCTGGGCGAACGTGCCCAGGAGTTCAACCAGCAGTTCGACAACCGCACCGACATCATCATCGGCGGCCGCGCCGCCTTCGCCGACGGCCGGCGGATCGCCGAGCCCCGCCTCCTCCTCCCCGATGCCCTGGCCCACTACGGCAACCAGCTCGTCGCCCGCGAGGCCTTCTATCACCCGCCTCGCGACGAGCGCCCCGGAGGTTACCTCCTGGTGCGCGTCTCGCGGCCCGAGGGGCTCGACCAGCGCCCCTCGCTGAGCCTGGGTGAGCGGCCGGTGATCCTCACTCCGTACGATACGCCCTGGCTCGAGGCGGGGGAGTGTTTCGTCGTCAGCGGGCTTACCTTCGAGCAGCTCACCGCCGGCCGCGGGTGGCGGGAGTTCGCCTCCACGGGGCAGTTGATCGCCAGCCTGAGGAACCCCAGCTTGGGGTTCGGCGCCGACGTGCGGGTGGCCGTCCACTCCCGCTTCGTGCAGCCGCTTCTGGACATGACGCTCCTCTTCCTCGGCCTGCCGCTGGTGCTGGCCCGCAACAGCCGCAACATCTTCGCCGCCATCGGCATGTGCATGGCGGTCGCCAGCGGCTTCGTCCTCGTGGTGCTGGCCTGCCAGTACCTGGGGGCCAGCTACGCCGTCTCCCCCGCGCTGGCCGCCTGGCTGCCGCTGATCCTCTTCGTTCCCCCCGCAGTCGTCATGTTCGACCGCATCCTCGAGTAGGGCGCCGCTCGGGAAGCATCGCGGCTCCCACGGGAACCCGGAGCAGAGGGGGACGTACCGGATATAATTCTTTTGGGTAGGGTCGATGTCGTTCAACCCGGAACACGCATTAGGGGGCGCGGCGATGCATCGAAACAGCGAACATCCCCGCACAGCACTTACTGCGGCGCAGGCTAAGCCTCTTCTCGAGGGGCTGTGGGTCCCACAACCGGCCCGCTATTGGGCCGATTTTCTCCTCTCGATCGGTGTCGGCGGCTTTGCCTTCGCCATGGTTCGCCTCTCACCGCTGTTCTCGGTGCAGCAGGTGGGCTTCTTCCTTGTGGCCGGCCTGCTCTACTACCGCGCGGCGATGTTCATCCACGAGTTGGTCCATCTCAAGCCGGGCACCATGCGGGCTTTTCGGGTGGTATGGAACCTCCTCTGCGGCATCCCTTTCCTGATCCCTTCCTTCGTCTATTATCCCCACCGCGACCACCACCGCGGCAACCACTACGGCACGGATCACGACGGCGAGTACCTGCCCCTGGAGCACCGGCCGCGGTGGCACATGGTGGCGTTTCTCCTCCAGGGGCTTTATATACCCCCCTTGGCCGTGCTCCGCTTCCTCGTCCTTACGCCCCTAGGGTGGATCAACCCGGCGCTGGGCGGCTGGGTGTACCAGCGGGCGTCGTCGATGATCATCGATCCCCGCTACCAGCGACCCGGCCCAACGCCGGCGGAACGGCGGGTGATTCGCCTCCAGGAGACGGCCTGCTTCCTCTGGTGCCTGGGTATCGCCTCGGTCCCGCCCCTCTTCCTCGGCCGCTGGCCGATTCCCTTCCTCGTTCACGCTTACGCCACGGCGGTCTTCATCGTCACGCTGAACGCCTTGCGGACCCTCGGATCCCACCGCTGGAGCAATGCGGGCGGCCAGATGCGCTTCGCCGAGCAGGTCCTCGACTCGGTGAACTACGCCGCGCGGCCCTGGATCACGGAGTTGTGGGGACCGGTGGGGACACGATACCACGCCCTGCACCACTTCCTCCCCGCGCTCCCCTATCATGCCCTCCCCGAGGCACACCGACGCCTCATGGCCGGCCTTCCCGCCGATTCGCCCTACCGCCGGACGGTGGCCACCTCGCTCACCGAGGTCCTCCTCGACCTCTGGCGACGGAGCGGCCGGCGGCGGGAAGAGGGAATCGAGACGGTTGCTGCGGTCTCGTCGGCAGAGGCTGCAAACCAGCCGAGAGGCTGATGGCCGAGGGGACGCCTGCAAGAGGAGGCACCCCCGGTAGCTTTCACGGCGGTGAGGCGGTACGCTTTCGAACAATGAGGTTACCGCAGTTACGGAACGGTCGGATCGCGAGGGATCTGCCCTGAGAAGTGGTGCCATCTAACTCTTTGGGGCCGGAACCCTTGCTGCGAGCAGCCGCCGCGACAGTACCCCCGATCCTGTTCCTGCATGGCGTTGGGGCCCCGAAGAAAAAGGAAAGACCATAATGCCACGCATCATCGTCCTTGACCCCCTTTCCGGCGACGGACTGCGTCTGCTCGATTCGGCGGGGGACCTGGAATACGAGGTCCGCACCGGCCTGAAGGGCGACGACCTCCGGGAGGCCTTGAGCGAGTTCGACGGCGCCATCTGCCGCAGCGGGGTCAAGATTACCGCGGCGGCGCTGGAGGGAAATCGGCGTCTGCGGGCGATCGTCCGCGCCGGGGTGGGGACGGATAACATCGATCTCGAGGCGGCCACGCGCCGCGGCATCGTGGTGATGAACACTCCCGGGGGGAACACCATCTCCACGGCGGAACACACGGTGGCCCTGATGCTGGCGCTCTCGCGAAACGTGGCTGCCGCCCACCAGAGCCTCGTCGAGGGGCGGTGGGACAGGAAGAAGTATATGGGGACACAGCTCGCCGGGAAGACGTTGGGGATCGTCGGCCTGGGGCGCATCGGGCAGGCGGTGGCCAGCCGCGCCAAGGCCCTCGGGATGCGGCTCGCCGGTTACGACCCGTTCCTGGCCACCGCGCGGGCGAAGGAGCTGGGTATCGAGATGTATGCTTCGCCGAAGGAACTCCTCCCGCACATCGATTACCTCACGGTCCACACGCCGCTCACCGAGGAGACGCGGAACCTGATCGACCGCGAAGCGATCGATCTCATGCAGCCCGGGGTGCGGTTGATCAACACGGCTCGCGGAGGGATCTTCAACGAAGCGGCGCTGCTCGCGGCCCTGGAGAGCGGTAAGCTGGGCGGGGTGGCCCTGGACGTCTTCGAGCAGGAACCCTGCACCGACAGCCCCTTGTTCAAGATGCCCAACGTGATTGGCACTCCCCACCTGGGGGCCAGCACGAAAGAGGCCCAGAGCAACGTGGCCGTCGAGGGAGTGGAACTGCTCATCGACTTCTTCACCAGCGGGACGATCCGCCAGGCCGTGAACATGACGCCCCTGGACGCGGTCACGCTGGCCAGCTTGAAGGGCTACCTGAACGTGGCCTGGCGGCTGGGGCTCCTCTTGGCTCAGGTGGACCACTGCCCCCCCAATCTCTGCCGGCTGATCTATAAGGGTGAGGTCGCGAAAAAAGATACCCGGCTCCTCTCGGCGGCCTTCGCCGCGGGTCTCTTGGAGCAGGCCATGGAGGCCGAGGTGAACATCGTCAACGCCGAGTTGCTGCTCAAGGAGCGGGGGATCGAACTGGTCGAGGAGCGGAATACCGAGATGGGCGACTTCAGCTCGATGATCTCTGCCGAGGTGGTCAGCGAGGCGCGGACCTCGACGGCGGCGGGCACGCTCTTCGGGAACCATATGCCCCGGCTGGTGCAGAAGAGCGGCTTCCGCCTGGAGAGCTACCTCGACGGCGTCCTCCTGATCTTCACCCACCGCGATGTCCCGGGGGTGATCGGCAAGGTGGGAACGATTTTCGGCACCCACCGAGTGAACATCGCCCATATGGCCGTGGGCCGCGGCACCAGTAAGCCGGGGGGGGAGTCGGTGGGGGTGCTGGCCCTGGACACGCAGCCACCCGCCGAGGCGCTCGCGGCGGTGCTGGGACTCGACGAGGTGATCCGCGCCTGGGTCGTCAAGCTCCCGCCGGCGGGAAAGCTGCCAGCGTGGATGGGTTGCTAGACCTTCCACGAGAACCCTCGACAGCCCGTGCGCA
>SKOZ01000088.1 GCA_007119795.1 Planctomycetales bacterium
CGAAGGCCTGTGCCCCGGCGGCCTGCGAACCCGCCGGCTGCGGATGCTGATGCAGAGCTGAGTTGTGCCTCCCCGCGGTAACGAGGGGTAGGTCTGGTTGATGTTCACGGCGGCGGCCCAATCCCCGGCGGTTGGGTCGCCGCCGGCGTTTCTTGGCGGCTACCCGATCGACACCTTTGGGCCGTCAACTCCACCGCAGAACAGGCATCTTGGCAGACATGTTTCCCGTAGGACCGGCATCCTTGTCCGTCATGCCCGTGGTGGACGTCCTTGTCCGTCCCAGCAGAGTGCCAATCGCTCGGAGAGCGATGCCGGCGGGCGACGTATGCTCGATGGGAACTCCCGACGCACGGGGCTGCTCGGTGTGCCTCTACCGCGGTCGCTCGAGGAAGGGTATACTCCGCGGTTTTCCTGAGTGCCCTCCCTCTCGCTCCGCGAAAAGCCGGACGTGAAGCAAATCCAGGCGAGCATTTACGACTTCCCGAAGTACTACGACGTCCTTTTCGGCTCCGACTGGAAGGCCGAATACGACTTCATCCTCGCTTCCGCCCGCGAGCACTCCCGCCGCGGCGTGCGCCGCCTTTTCGAGCCTGCCTGCGGGACGGGGCGCCTGCTGTACCGCTTCGCGGCCGCCGGCTTCGCGGTCGCCGGGCTGGACCTCAACCCCCGGGCGGTGGCCTACTGCAACGCGCGGCTGAAGCGCCGCGGCCTGCCGCCGGCGGCCTTTGTGGGCGACATGAGCGACTTCCGCCTGCGCAAGCGCTTCGACGTGGCTTTCAACACGATCAACAGTTTTCGCCACCTGCCCAGTGAGGATGCGGCCGCCGCGCACCTGCAGTGCGTAGCCGCCGCGCTGGGACGGGGAGGCATCTACGTCCTCGGCCTCCACCTCACGCCCACCCGGGGAGATCCCCAGGACGAGGAGTCCTGGGCCGCCCGCCGCGGGCACTTGTGTGTGGCTTCGCGGATGCAGTCGCTCTCCCTCGATCGCCGCCGCCGCCGGGAACGGGTGGCCATGACCATCGACGTCCACACCCCCACGCGGCACTTCCGCATCGCCGACGAGTTCATCTTCCGCACCTACACGGCGAGCCAGATGCGCGACCTTCTGGCACGGGTGCCGCTGCTCGAGTGGGTGGAGACGTACGACTTCGCCTACCGCATCGATGAGCCGGTTCGAATCGGCCCCGAGACCGAGGACGTCGCCCTGGTCCTCCGCAGGCGCTGATCGGTTCCTCAAGAAAAAGAGAGGCTCCCGGAAAAGCCGCGTCCCAGGGGGGCAGAGGACAGCACACGTTTCCGGGAGCATTGATCGAAGCGACGGCTTCTTTTCGCGGGCGGCCCGACCTCTGGTAACGGTAGTCGCCGGAGGGGTACCGCCGGGTTCGACAGGCAGCCCTGTGTTGGGCCGGGCATTCTCTTGCCGGTCGCCGCGACGAGCCGCCGCCTCCTGCGGCGCCTCTCGCCGCAGACGATGCGGCATTCCAGGCGTCGGTGCGATGCTGCCGCTCCGGCCGCCGGCGGGAAACCCGCCGCGCAGCCCAACCGCCGAGCCGGCAGACTCGCTGCTCCCCGAGCGACCGGGGTGGTCCCGCCACTCGCCGCCGGCCCTTCCATGGCCGGCCCGCGAAGAGACCTCGCCGGTGCGCCCCACCACTTCATGTTAACACTCGCCGAAGGAAAGGCGAAGCGCACCGCACGAGCGTCCATGCTGGCGGCGAACGCTTCGTGGTCCGCAGGAGCCCCGCTGGGCAAGGCCCCCCGTGCAGACCCATCCACGTGGATTGTCAATCGGCAATGAGCTTCCCCGGCGGCTGCCGACGACGCTCACCTCATCGATGAGGAGGCGAAGATAGGGGATCGACTCAGCGGCGTCAAGGCCGGTTTTTCGCGTCGCAGCCGCACGCGGCACCAGCGGCACTCCGCGCCCGGCCGAGCGCTGCTCGGTCGTGCCGCGGTGGCAGGTCACCCGCCCTGCGGGATACCTCAGCCCTGCCCAAAGGGCGCAGGGCGCCGGCCGCGTCGCCCTGCCCGGCACCGCCGAAGCACCCTCGCGCGAAGCACGCTATTCTTACAGCTCCCGGTGCGCGCCGGTGGGCACCCAACGCCACGGATTCTCGCCGAACACTTCGTCGATGAGCGACGACTGAGACGTCGAAGGGAGTACTCTGGCGGCAGGACAGGAATCCGAAGGGCGGGCTCGTTAATCAGCGGCGAGGCTGGCCCGGTCGAGATGCCGTCATCGGCGGCCCCTCCGCGGCCTCGAACGCCGCCGCGCGCAGCGCCACCTGTCCGGCAAGGACCGCGAATTCGTGCCGCACCAACGGATGCACGCCTTCCAGACGCCTTGCCAGCCGCTGCATCCCCACGGGATTTACTTCCGCCGTGCGGGCCAGGCTCCCCACGAAGGTGGCCGTCTGGATGAAGTTCGTGTCCGCCGTCCGTCCCACCAGGGGCTGGAAGGTCTTGGTGAGGAACTCTGCCCCGGCCGGCTCGATGTGCATGAAGGCGTCCAGGCGGCTGGCGACGTAATGGCGGCCGTCCGATTCCTTCGAGTACTCGCTGCGGAGCACCATCACGCCGCGCCCCGTCAATACGCGGCCGAAAAGCGGCCCCGTGTACGTCCCCTCCACGTACAGGACGTGCGTGTCGCGGCTGCGGTAGATGAACTGCATCCAGCCTTCCGTCCCCTCGGCATCGGCCAACTCGAAGGTGTCGGCATCCACCTGGCTGAGCGCCAATTGGCTCAGGCCCAACTCCTGCCAGATATTCACCACCACGTCGGGATGCTCGACAAGGAACAGGTACAGCTCCGGATCGCACTGGACGACGCGGACCGGCAGCCGCCGGAAGACGCTGGTATGCTCCAGCACGGCGTCGACGCGTGCGCGGGCCTCCGGCGTCAAACGCTCGCGGGGGATCGACCGCGCGGCGTCGTCCTGGGCGGCATGATGGGTATGGGCCTGGAAGGGATTCAACCGCAGCGCCGGCAAAGGATTCCCCGCCGCCGGCTCCGCCGCAACCAGCAGCAGACCCGCCGCCAGCGCCGTACGCCAAGCCCCGCGGCCCTCCCTCCGCGTCCTCTTCCCGACGCTGGTAGCGCCCATAATTCCCCCCCAGGTTGGTTCTGCGCCGGTGCCGCCAATCCTTGAGCGGGACGCTTCGCAGCACTGCGCGCCTCTCGCTCGCCAACGAACGGGCGGCGTCTCCGGCTCTCTTGCGTCCCGCGGCTCCAGAACCCTGCGGCCGGGTCTGCCGGCACCATGCGGGGGGCCGGGTCGGGACTCCACCGGTGTCCTTGATTATTCGGTTTCTTCCGGCTCTATCGGTCAGTCAATTTGCTCCATCTCTTAGAGGTCGGACATCACCAACCAGTCGCCGGCCTCCCCTGCCGGTGGCGCCATCGCATACCCCTGGGAAAGGTTCCTGAATGACCTTGAGTCGCGGGCTTCGTTTGCCGAGAATACGCCGCTTCGCATTCCTGGAGTCGCCAGCCATATTCTCATCTCCAGGGGGAGTTCGGTATCATGCCACGTTCCGCAGTCTCCGCCCGCCGCCGCTCGACACCCGCCGCCGCTTTGTCCGGCGGCGTGCGGCGCCGCCGACTCCTCGTCGTGGCCCTGGTCGTCTTCGTGGGACTCCTCGCCGCCGGTTATGCGGTGCGAGGTCCCGCGGCAACCGCCTGGATCGCCCATCGGTGGCATCTCCGCCTTGGCGCCGCCGAAGCGGCCGACGCCCCCGTGGTGGCCCGGAGTCTGACCGAACTGGGCGAGCCGGGGATCGAGCGTCTCGTCGCTTCCCTCAACTCGGAACGGGAGAGCGTGGCTGCCGCCAGCCGCGAAGCCCTCTGGCGCGAGCTTGCCGCGTGGGAGTCCTGCCCCCCGGAAGAAAGCGCCCCGCGCATCGCCCATCTCGCTGCCGCTCTGGCGGCGTCTTTGGAGCAGTCGAACCCACGCGGTCGTCGCGAGGCTGCCCGGCTTGCAGCACGGATCCTCCGCTGGCCGATCCATCCCCGGCACGGTGACCGGGTTGCCGTGATCGCCGCCTGTGAAAGCGTCGTCCGCGCCGAAGCGGCGCGGGGGGAGGGAGGCGGAGCGCCCGCGCCACACCGGGCTGCTGAAAGCGCCATCCAACCGGGTCGCCCCCTGGAGGCGCCGGAGGCGGGCGGACCGATTTCCCGGCTCGCTCCCCTTCCGGGCGGCGCGTTGCCCATCGAGCGCCTCGACGAGATCCGCGGCCGCGGCGAGATCGCCTCCCTCCCGGTGGCCGAGCCGGCGGTCCTCCCGGAATCGGGCACCGTCTTCCGCCCCCTGACTCCCCTTTCCCCACCCGCCCCAGCGAACACGCCGGGCTCCGGATCGGCCGGCGACGACTCCCCTGCGTCGAGCCAGCGGCCAGCGCATGACAGGCCGGTTCCCCCGTCGATCGGCCCGTCGGAGTACCCGAAGACCGACACGTGGCAGCTCCTCGCCACGCTGGTTGATGACGGCGGGGACGCCCCGGTGCGGGCGGAGCTCGTCCGCCGCGGGCTGGGCCCCGCAGAGATCGAGATCGGCCGCCGCATGCACGATCCCGACGCCGCGGTCCGCCGGTCTCTGGCGGAGATCCTCCCCCGGCTCCCGGGCATCGACGCCTCCGTCTGGCTCCTGCGGCTCTGCGAAGACGACGACCCTGCCGTCCGCCGGACTGCCATGGGCATCCTGGCCACCACGGGCGACCGCGGTGTTCTCGACCGCCTGGAACGCATCGCTCGCGCCGATCCCGACCCCGGCATCCGGCAGCAGGCGGAGCGCCTCGGCTCGAGCCGTTCCCCGCGTCGCTGACGCGGGGTTCCGGCCGAGGGGTGCGGTAGCGCAGACTTCTCCTCTCTGCCTCAGCGACCCACGGGAGCCGGCCAGTCGAGCACCTCGTGCAGGAAGTCGAAGGTGCCGCGACCGTGGATCGTGTGGGGGCCGACGAACCACTCGATGCGGCACCGCTCGCCGATCCCCAGGCGGGCGGCGTACAGAAAGCGGACTTTGGCGAACTCGTAAGCCACCTGCTCGTCGGGGGCGACGCCGTCGAAGTGCCCCCGCTCGACCATGAAGGGCCGCGGAGCGATCAGCGCCGCCATCTCGGCGTAGTTGAACGTGCCGCCGAGGTCGAACTCGAAGATCTCGTACTCGCCGGTCCAGACGTAGCTGTAGGGGGACCGCGTCGTGGCGTTCTTCCAGACCCACTCGTTGAAGTCGGCCGAGCAGATCACCGCCATGTAGCCGTCGACGAGCGGAGGGACGCGCATCGCCGTCTTGCCCCCGTACGAGAGGCCGTAGAAGGCGATGCGTTCGTCGTCCACGAAGTCCAGCGAGCCCAGCCAATCGACGATCTGCTGGTGCTGGGGGACGATGATCGAAAAGAGAGTCTTGCCCAGGGGGTTGGCCTTCCGCTGCAAGGTGCGGAAGCGGTCGCCGAAAAGGTAGAGGTTCTGCGGCGCGAAGACGACGAAGCCGCGTTCGGCCAGCCGAGCGGCGTAGTCGCCGTAAGCGCCGTGGTCGCCGGTGACGAGCTCCTGGGGGCGCCCCTCGAGGCCGTGCTGGCAAACGACCAGCGGCCGCCGCTCTCCCTCGCCGATATCGCGGGGAACCAGCAGGACACCGTAGGCGAAGACGTTCTCGAAGACGTCGAGAACCACCTCGTATCCCGAAAACGCCGGCTCGTCGTACAGCAGCCGCGACCGCGGATCGGGGGGCGAAAGGGGGAGGTCGAAGCGGCCGATGACCTCGTCATAGAAGTGCTCGCGATAGGGGGCGATGCTTTCCGTGTACGCCTCCAGCGAGTCGTACTCCACGTCGGCGAGGAAGGCGCGGCGTTGGGACTCGCTCTCGCCGATGAGCCACTCGTTGTGGCGGACGATCTGGTGGACCTGGCGTTCCATCCGCTCGTCGGGGTCGTCGGCCGCGTGGAGGCGCCGCGGTCCGCCCGAGGGGGAGCCGGTACCGGGAGGCGGAACATCCGGTAGCAGTGCCGCGAGGAAGCCATCGAGCGCCGCATCGCTTCCCGCAGTCCCCCCGCCGCCGTCGCTCTCGATGAGCTGCAACCAGTCGGCTACCCCCAAGTCTTCCACGAGGCGGGCCGCGCGGGCCACCTCGCGGCGAACGACCTCGGGCGCAGGTGTCACGAGCCGCCCCGGCCCGCCGCCGGTGCCCGGCGGGATCACCATCTCGGGCCCGGCCGCGGCCTCGACGACCAGGGCTCGGGGGGCGATCATGGCGGCCAGCTCGGCGTCGCCGAACCGTTCCAGGAGGCCGAAGACGTTTCGGTCCAGCGGCTCCTCCCAGAGCGCGTGCCGGCAGTCGAAGTATCCGCTGACCAGGGCTGCGTCGATCCGCGGGTCCAGTGCCGCCGAGTACAAGGCGAGCATCCCGCCGTCGCCCCAACCGGCGACGCCGACGGGCAACTCCGCCCCTTCCGGCTCCTGCTCCAGCGCGTCGATGCCCGCCAGTACCTTCTGGACCTCGTAGCCGATCAGGTGCCGGCCGAGGACGAAGGCGGCGCGGTAGAGGTATTCGCGCCGGGAGAGCCGCGGGATGCGGAGCATGGGGTGTTCCACCGGCTCGCGGTCGACGATCACCGGGACGAGCACGCGGCAGCCCCGCTCCGCAAGCCGCCGGGCGAGCTGCATCTCGGCCGCGAGGCCCTCGGCCAAGGCGGCCAGCATCTCGGGGGAGTGGTCGGGGTGGGGGATCACGACCAGATTGGCCACCGGGGAATTCCCTGTGGGGCGAAGCAGAAGCCCCTCCCCGAAGACGTCGCCGAAGGCCCGCCAGCGGACGACAAGGGCTTCGTAGCCCTCGCCGCGGGCGATCGGCGCGGGACGGGCCGTGGTGGCGATCAGCTCGAGGGGCCGCGGCGCAGCTCGCTCGTCCCGGATCCCCAGGATGTGCGCCAGCCGGCGGCGGTTCGTTTCCACCGAAGCGGCGTAGTCGTCCGCCGAGGCGAAGTCGCGGTCCCAGTGGGCGGGGCGTTGATCGATCGCTCGCTCCAGGGCGGCAAGAAGGAAACGGTCGATCTCCGCGACCATCTCCGAGGCCAGGTCGCCCTCGAACGTCAGCGGCTCCGTCCCGGGCAGAGTCGGACCCGAAGGGGGCTGGGCCGCTGCAGTGACCGTGACGGCCAACACGGAGGTGGCGTAGGCGAGCAGGCGGGGTAGCATCGGTGGCACCTCGGATAAGCATTCGACGGTTGCGGAAACTCCTCGGGGCCCAACTTACCCTCCACGACACCCCCCTTCAAGCAGCGACAGAGGCGCATCGGCGATCCCCCTGAGCAGCTGGGGGTCGGCAGTGCATCTTCCCTCCCACGGTTCATACCAATCCTCCTAACGCTTATGTTCCTCAGGGTGTGAGCATTTTGTCGGCACAGTTTCCCTAAGGCGGCAGGACCACTCAATTCGCCCAAACCGAAAGCCCGATGATGACGAAAGCCCGTGCCCCACGACGGCTGCCCGAGACCCTGGGCTCCGGCAACGTGATTCGACCTCCCCACCGACCGACCTTCGCGGAAGGCCCATGATGTCCCACCCAAGCAACCTCTTATTGGACAAAGAGATACTCCTCGAGAGCGGCACCAACGAACTCGAATTGCTCGTGTTCCGCGTGGCCGATTACACGTTCGGCATCAACGTGGCGAAGGTCCGCGAGGTTCTGCCCACGGTGAAGATCACTGCCCTCCCTCAGGCCAAGCGGTCTATCCGGGGGGTATTCCGTCTCCGCAACCAGGTGATCCCCTGTGTCTCGCTCATGACGTTTCTGGGGATCGAGAGCCAAGGCGAGCACAGTGAATCGACGCTGATCCTCGCCGATTTCAACCAGCAGCAGACGGCGTTCCTGGTCGACGAGGTGGACAAGATCTACCGGCTGAGCTGGGAGAACATTCTCGGTGTGCCCAATCTTGGGGCTCTCTCGCACACCCCCGTTACCGCCCTGGCCCGCTGCGATGGACGCCTGATCGTGATGCTCGACTTCGAGATGATCCTCGACCAGGTAACCGACCAGCTTTTCCGCACCGACGCCGTGGCCAATCCCCTGGGGCTGCCCCGGGAGCGTCTTCGCATCCTTCTCGTGGAGGACTCGTCTACGGTCCGTGAAGCAATCGGCACGACGCTCACCACCAGCGGCTACCGTCGGCTCACCTTTTTCGAGAACGGCCAGGCCGCCTGGGAGTGGCTCGAGTCGCAACTTGCCGCAACGGGAAAGATCGAGGACGTGGTCGACCTGGTGATATCCGACGTCGAGATGCCTCAGGTCGACGGTTTCCACCTGACGAAGCGGATCAAGCAACATCCGCAGGTCAAGCGCGTGCCGGTATTGCTCTACTCGTCGATTGTCACCCCGGACAACCACAAGAAGGGGCGCGCCGTCGGGGCCGATGCCCAGGTCTCCAAGCCGGAGCTGGCCGAGGTGGTCCGCCTGGCCGATGAGCTGATCTTAGCCGCGCGGGAGCGACTCCAGGGAGAGACCATCGAGCAGATTGCTGCGATGGCCGGTGAGGAATCGGGGGCGGCCGGTGGCGAGACGCCCCTCGAAGCATCCAACGTCTGCCCGCACGCCGACACGGCTCCCCAGCGGGAGCAGCCTGGGAATGAACCGTCGTCCGCCGCATCCGGCCTGCCCGAGGCCACTGAGCCTACCCAGTCCCCTTCTCCCCCTTCGCAGCCAGGGCCTGCGCCACAACCGCCCCCCCCGACAAAGGGCCGCCGCCGTCCTCGCCTTCCGTCGGTACCTCCGCCGGTTGGTGTGAAGGGATCGCTGTGGCAGACTTTCCACCACGAACTGGCCGGCCACGTGGCAGCCCTTCGCAATACGCTCCAGGAAGGGGTGGCCATGGAGGCGGACGCTCGACTGCACGCCGCGCTGCGGACGCTGCACACGATCAAGTCAGCGGCAATGGTGGTGCCCCTGGAGCCGGTGACCCGCGTGACGCACGCTGTTGAGGGGATTCTCGCCGCGGCCCAAGCGGGCCGATGCTCCTGGCCGGTCGAGCCGCTAACGACCTACCTGGCGTGGCTGGAGACGATCGTGGCGCCGCCCGTGGACGTGAACGCTTCTCTGGCCGCGGGGAAGGAATTGGAGCCGCACCTGGCGGGCTGGGCCGCGGCCCAGGCGTAGGACGGCCGCCGGGACTGTTCCCGGCACAAATCGCGTGCGCAGAGGGGGTTGCGCCGCGTGGGCGGCACCGCGTGGGGACGCATTCTCCGTTGACTTGTGGGCGGATTCCAGCGATACTTGCGCGGCGCACTCCGGGTCCGAAGGCCCGCAGAGACCGCCAAGAGCCTGCCTGCCGGGAGGAGAACGACGATGTCGGTGGCCGGATACGCCAGCCTCGAAGAGTATTGCCGCGACGTAGCGCACCGCGCACAGACGGCGGCCCGCGAACTCCTCGAGGTCACCGGGGCGCAGAAGACCCAGTGGCTCTTGCGGAGTGCCGATCTGCTCGGCGAGCGGAGCGTGGCCCTGGCCGACGCGAACCACCGCGACTTGGCCGCAGCCGACGAGTTCGGCCTGAGCGACGCCCAGATCGACCGTCTGCGGCTGACGCCGGAGCGAATCGCGGCGATCGCCAAGGGGCTCCGCGAGGTGGCCCAGCTCCCCGATCCGGTAGGCGAGGTCCTCCATTCCTCGGTGCGGCCCAACGGTCTGGAGGTGCAGAAGGTTCGCGTGCCGCTGGGGGTGATCTTCTTCATCTACGAATCGCGGCCCAACGTGACTGCCGATGCGGCAGCCCTCTGCGTGAAGAGCGGCAATGCGGTCATTCTCCGCGGCGGCAAGGAAGCGGCTCACTCCAGCGCGGCCATCGTGCAGATCATGGACGAGGCGGCGGCCGAGGCGGGCCTCCCCGTCGATGCCGTGCAGTTGGTGGCCACGAGCGACCGCGAGGCGGTGGGCCTGTTCCTCAACATGCCGGAGTACGTCAATCTGGCCATCCCTCGCGGGGGCGAGGGGCTCATCCGCCGCGTGTCGGCCGAGGCGAAGATGCCGGTGATCAAGCACTACGCCGGCAACTGCCACGTCTACGTCGATCGTTCGGCCGATCTGGAGATGGCCGAGCGGATCGTCGTCAATGCCAAGTGCCAGCGGTTGGGCGTCTGCAATGCCGCCGAGTCGCTGCTCGTACACCGCGAGGTCGCCGAGGACCAGCTCCCCCGCATCGCCCGCGCGCTCCTCGAGCGGGGCATCGAGATCCGCGGCGATGCCGCCACGCGGCGGCTGGTTGCCGAGGCTCATGAGGTCACCGAGGACGACTACCGTGCCGAGTACCTGGGCCCGGTGATCTCGGTGAAAGTGGTCGACTCCCTGGACGAGGCCGTCGCCCACATCAACCGTTTCGGCTCGCAGCACACCGAGGCCATCGTCACCGGGGACTACCGGGCTGCCCGCCGGTTCACCGCGCAGGTGGACAGTTCGGCGGTGATGGTCAACGCCAGCACGCGCTTCAACGACGGCGGGGAATTCGGCCTGGGGGCGGAGATCGGCATCAGCACCGACAAGTTCCATGCCCGCGGGCCCTGCGGGCTGGCCGAGCTGACCAGCTACAAGTACGTCGTGCTCGGTGACGGGCACGTGCGGGGATGAGACGGTAGAGCGCTTTGCAGGTGGACGCATGGGTGGAGACGTACTCAGCCAGGCCGAGGTGGAGAGCCTGCTCAGCGCCATGGGGGCCAGCGGCGAGGCCGCGCCGGCGCCCGCACCGACCCCCCCCGCGAGCGACCCGACCGCCTTGGCGCCCCCGCGAACCCGCGAGAAGGTCACCCCCTACGACTTCAAGCGTCCGGAACGCGTCGGCAAGGAGCAGATGCGGGCCTTGCAGACGCTCCACGAGGGATTCGGGCGGAACTTCGCCGCCGGCCTCTCGGCCACCCTGCGCAGCATGGTCGAGGTCAAACTCACCAGCGTGGACCAGCTCACGTACAGCGAGTTCGTCTTCAGCCTGGAGAATCCCACCTGCTTCAATCTCCTCAGGGCCGATCCCCTGGAAGGGAACCTCATCCTGGACATCAATCCGGCGATCCTCTATCCGATCATCGACCGGCTCCTGGGCGGGGGGCGCGAGGCCACTCCCTTGGCGCGCCGGCCGCTGACGGAGATCGAACTCCGCCTCGTCTCGCGCATCACGGGGCTCTTCCTCGACGAGCTGCGCCACGCCTGGGAGAACGTCCTCGACCTCAACCTCTCCGTGGAGCGCGTGGAGAGCAACCCGCAGCTCGTGCAGATCGTCCCCCCCAACGAAGTCGTCGTCCTCATCAGTTTCGAGCTGACCATCGGCGAAGTCCGCGGGATGGTCAACCTCTGCATCCCTTACAACTCCATCGAACGGATCAGCGGCAAGCTTTCGGCCAACAGTTGGGTGGCCTACGGACGGCGCCAGGCGACGCCCGAAAACATCCGCCAACTCACGCAGGCGCTGCGGAGCTCCCTGGTCGAACTCCGCGTCCGCCTTGCCCAGACCTCGATCACCGCCGGAGAGCTCGTCGGACTTCGGGTGGGCGACATCATCACCACGGAGAAGGACATCCACGCCGCGGCGCTGGTGACGGTTGAAGGGGTTCCCAAGTTCCACGCCCGGCCCGGCGCCTACAAGGGCCACAAGGCAATCTGCATCGACTCGGTCCTCGAGAACCCCATCGAGCAGGGCGACGAGGACGACTGAGCCGCTCCGTGCCCAGGGTGGCCCTGCCTCTCCGCCGGCGCGGATCAGGCACTTCCCATGACCGACCCGCGAGGCCGGGGAACTACTGCCTCCGCCATGCCCGCACCACGCACACGGCGACGGTAACCACCGTGATGGGGATGACGTAGACGGCCATCACGTAGGTGAGCGCCTCGTGGAGATCGGGGTGCGTCCGCCGGGAGATCAGGTACGCCACGTAGGCCACGTAGTAGGCGAAGAAGAGTCCCCCTTCCCAGCGATCGATGCGGTGGCCGGTGAAGAAGATCGGCAGGCACGCTCCGGCCACGGCGACCATCACCGGCAGGTCGAACCAGAAGACCGCCTCGGGGACCACGACGCCCGCCGGTGCCACCAGACCGCCCACGCCGAGTACGCCGAGGATGTTGAACATGTTGCTCCCCACGATGTTCCCCACGGCGATGTCGCGCTCGTTGCGGAGGCTGGCCACCACCGAGGTCACCAACTCCGGCAGCGAGGTGCCCACGGCGATGATCGTCACGCCGATGATGAACTCGCTCACGCCGAGCATACGCGCCACCTCGGCCGAGCCGTCGACCAGCCAGCGTGAGCCTAGCGTCAACAGTGCCAGGCCGGCAACGATCAGCACCAGGTTGACGGCCGCGGTGCGGAAGGTGCCGCCGGGTGCCGGCCCCTCGACGTCGCCCAGCCCCGACGCCTCGCGCGCGGCCGCCTCGGTGCGCTCCGTCTCCCGCCGCCCTGCCACCACGGACCAGACCAGATAGGCGAGCAGGCAGGCGAAGAGGACCGCGCCGTCGACGCGCCCCACCCGCCCGTTGATGCACATCAGCCAGGCAAGGAGCGAGGCGGCGATCATCAGCGGCACGTCCCAGCGGATCAACTGCCGCGAGACCACCAGCGGGGCCACCAGTGCCGAGAGCCCCAGCACCACGAGTACGTTGAAGATGTTGCTTCCTACGACGTTTCCCAGCGCCAACTCCGTCCGTCCGGCAAGCGACGACTGGATGGTCACGGCGAACTCGGGCGCACTGGTGCCGAAGGCCACCACCGTCAGCCCGATGACCAGCGAGGAGATCCGAGCCGCCGCAGCCAGCCGCGCCGCGCCGCGGACCAGCAACTCGCCACCCGCCACCAGCAGCCCCAGGCCGGCCGCCACCAGCAGGCTGGGAAGGAGATACTCGTCCACGGTAACCTCGCGAGGTGAGCGTTGAACCTACGGGCCGAACCGGGAAGCTTCTTGCCGGAGCGCCCGCGAAACGGCGCAGCGGGCAGGGCCTTCGACACGAGGCCGATGGGGGGAGAAGAGTATACCTGACCGGCGGCCCGTGCGGAACGAGCCAATCTTGCTCGTTCACGAAATGCGGGTGTTCGTCGAGCAACTGGGCAACCTGACGGAGCTGCGATTCGAGAGCGATGCCTTCCTGACGAATCTCCTCGCGGTGAATCTCATACTGGCGGTCTTCAATATGCTGCCGGCCATTCCCATGGACGGCGGCCGAGTGCTGCGGGCCGCCCTGGCCTCCCAACTCGACTATCTGCACGCCACGGAGATCGCCGCCCGCGTGGGCCAGGCCCTGGAATCCGGCCGCGCCGAGTCCACGGTCGCCGACGTGATGCGCAGCACCTGCCACCAGGTGGACGACGGCGATATGCTCGAGGGCACCTTCGAGCGCATGCGCGAGGGGGAATGCTCCACGTTGCCCGTCGTCCGCGAGGGCCGCCTGGTGGGCATGATCACCCTGGAGAACGTGGGCGAGTGGATGATGATCCACTCGGCCCTTCGCCGCACCCGCGAGCGCAGCCTCATCGACGACATTTACAGCCGCGCGTGACGGCGCGCGCGAGAGCCGGTGCCGCACCGCGCGTCGGTCGACCCAACCCGTTGCGCGTTCCGGGGATCGAGGATGGATCCGCCCTACCTGAGCGGCCGCAGGGCGATCAGGTGCGCTTCCACGAGCCGCCCGCCGATGAGGTGCTCCTGAATGATCCGCTCCAGGACGGGCGGGTTGCACCCGCCGTACCAAGCCCCCTCCGGGTAGACCACGGCGATCGGTCCGCCGCAGCAGATCCGCAGACAATTGGCCTTCGTGCGGTAGACTCCCCCGGCCCCGGCCAGTCCCAGCTCTCCCAGTCGGCGCTTCAGGTACCCCCACGCCGCCAGCGATTCCTCGCGGTCGCAGCAGTTGGGCTCGGTCTGGTCGCAGCAGAGGAAGATGTGTCGCCTCAGGCCGGGGATGCCGAGTTGCTCGGCGATGGCCCTCTGTTTGGGAAGCGCCGACTCACGTTCGGTATGATCGGGCACGGGTGGCTCCTGGTGGCCGATATGGTTATTCTTACTTGCCCTTGACATTAGCATTTCTAATTATAGGATGAGAAGGAGCGCGATGCGCCGCGAGGGGAGGGTGTCGACGGCCAGTCGCCGCGGCGGTGTGCTGCGCACAGTTCTTTCCGAAGAAGGTAGTCATTTCATGGCATATGGGTACCCCAAGGCGCGCGGGCTCTACGACGCGCGCTTCGAGCACGACGCCTGCGGCATTGGGGCGATCGCCAATATATCGGGCCGCCGCGAGCATGCCATCGTCGAGGGGGGCAAGCGGATCCTGCTCAACCTGATGCACCGGGGTGCCGCGGGGGCGGACGACTGCACCGGCGATGGAGCGGGGATGCTCGTGCAGCTACCCCACGAGTTCTTCGCCGCGGAAGCCGCGCGGCTGGACATCGCGCTTCCCCCTCCCAAGTTCTATGGCGTGGCGATGGTCTTCCTGCCGCAGGACGCCGAGGTCCGCGCCGCCTGCGAGCGCCTCCTCGTGGAGGGCTGCGTCGAGGGGGGCCTGCAGCCCCGGGGGTGGCGCGACGTCCCTACCGCCAACGACTGCCTCGGCGAGATCGCCCGCGCCGCCGAACCGGTGATCCGCCAGCTCTTCATCGACGGTGCCGGGCTGGAGGACAAGGCCCTGGAGCGGCGGCTCTTCGTGGTCCGCAAACGCGTCGAGCACTGCGTCCGCCGCCGCTTCGGCGAAGCCGCCGAGGACTTCTACGTCCCCTCGATGTCGGCGCGCACCATCGTCTACAAGGGGATGTTCCTGGCTCCGCAACTGGCCCAGTACTACCCCGACCTTTCCGACGAACGGGTGCTTACGGCCCTGGCCGTCGTCCACCAGCGGTACAGCACGAACACCTTCCCCAGTTGGAGGCTGGCTCAACCTTTCCGGATGATCGCCCACAACGGCGAGATCAACACCCTGCGGGGGAACGTCAGCCGCTTGACGGCCTACGAGAAGACGATGGCCGCGCCGCGGCTGGCCGGGGACCTCTCCGACCTCTTCCCCATCGTCGAGCCGGGCGGCAGCGATTCGGCGGCCTTCGACAACGCCATGGAGCTCCTCGTCCGCGCCGGCCGGTCGGCGCCCCACGCGATGATGATGATGGTCCCCGAGGCCTTCGGGGAGCGTTACCACATGAGCACCGACAAGCGGGCCTTCTACGAATACCACGCGGCCATCCTCGAGCCCTGGGACGGCCCGGCGGCGATGGTCTTCACCGACGGGCGCCTGCTGGGGGGCACCTTGGACCGCAACGGCCTGCGGCCGGCGCGCTACGTGGTGACCACCGACGGGCTGGTCGTGCTGGCCAGCGAAGTCGGCGTCATCGAGTTCCCCCCGGAACGGATCCGTCAGAAGGGGCGTCTTCAACCCGGCCGCATGTTCCTGGTCGACACGGAGCAGGGACGGATCATCGTGGACAACGAGATCAAGGGGCGCATCGCCCGCCGCAAGCCGTACCGCCGCTGGGTGATGGAGAACCGCATCGAGCTCCGCGGGCTCTTCGAGCCGTCGCGAGAGGTTCCCATCGACGCGAAGACGCTCGCCCAGCGGCTCCGCGCCTTCGGCTACACCCGCGAGGAGCTGCAACTGGTGATCGCCCCCATGGCGGCCAACGGCCAGGAGCCGGTCGGCTCCATGGGAACCGACACCCCCCTGGCCGTCCTCTCCGCCCGCCCCAAGCTCCTCTTCAACTACTTCAAGCAGCTTTTCGCCCAGGTTACCAACCCGCCGATCGACCCGCTTCGCGAGGGGTTGGTGATGTCGCTCATGTCCTTCACCGGCAAGCAGCGGAATCTCCTCGACGAGTCTCCCGAGCACTGCCGGCAACTGAAGCTCCCCCATCCGATCCTCACCAACGAGGACGTCGAGCGGCTTCGCGCCGCGAAGCGGAGCGACTTTCGCGTGGCGACGATCCCGGCCCTCTTCGACGCGGCGGACCCGCAGCCGGGCGAGGCCCTCCGCCGCGGGCTCGACGAGTTGATCGCCGCCGCCGAACGGGCCATCGGTGAAGGCGCCTCGCTGTTGATCGTCAGCGACCGCGACCTCTCCGCCGGCAAGGCCCCCATACCCAGCCTGCTGGCCACCGCCGCCGTACACCACGGCCTTTTGCAGCGGCGGCTGCGGGGGGAGGCCGGTCTCGTCGTCGAGAGCGGCGAACCGCGGGAGGTGATGCACTTCTGCCTCCTCTGCGGCTACGGGGCCAACGCCATCAACCCCTACCTGGCCTTCGAAGCCATCCATAAGCTCCACGCCGAAGGGGAACTCGCCCCCGGCGCCGACCTCAACCAGCTCTCCGATCAGTACATCACCGCGGTCAAGAAGGGCATCCTCAAGACGATGTCCAAGATGGGCATCTCCACGCTGCGGAGCTACCATGCCGCCCAGCAGTTCGAGGCGGTGGGCCTGGCCCGCGAGGTCGTGGACCGCTACTTCACCGGCACCGCCTCGCGGATCGAGGGTGCGGACCTTACGGCCCTGGCCTGCGAGGCCCTCGCTCGCCACCAGGCGGCCTTCCGGTCCCGCGAGCCCGACGCCCTGGAGCTCGACTTCGGCGGCGAGTACCACTACCGCCTCGACGAGGAGCATCACCTCTGGAACCCCACCACGATCACCCGCCTGCAGCACGCGGTCCTCTTCAACGATCCGGCCGCCTATGAGGAGTATTCCCGGGCGATCAACGACCAGAGCCGCGAGCTCTGCACGCTCCGCGGACTCTTCGAGTTCGTCCCCGGCGCGCCGGTGCCCCTCGAAGAGGTCGAGCCGGTGAGCGAGATCGTCAAGCGGTTCTACACGGGCGCCATGTCCCACGGCTCGATCAGCAAGGAGGCCCACGAGACCCTGGCCGTGGCCATGAACCGCCTGGGAGGCAAGGCGAACACCGGCGAAGGGGGTGAGGACCCGGCACGCTACCGGCCTCTGGCCAACGGCGATTCGGCCAATTGCCCGGTGAAGCAGGTGGCCTCGGCCCGCTTCGGCGTGACCATCGAGTACCTGGCCCACGCCAAGATGCTGCAGATCAAGATGGCGCAGGGCGCCAAGCCGGGGGAGGGGGGGCAGCTCCCCGGCCACAAGGTCACCGACGAGATCGCCCGCCTCCGCCACGCCACCCCCGGCGTCTCCTTGATCTCGCCCCCGCCCCACCACGACATCTACTCCATCGAAGACCTCGCCCAGTTGATCTTCGACCTCAAGTGCAGCAACCCCGGCGTGGAGGTCTGCGTGAAGCTCGTTGCCGAGGTGGGCGTCGGTACGGTGGCCGCGGGCGTGGCCAAGGGAAACGCCGACGAGGTCCTCATCAGCGGCCACGACGGCGGCACCGGCGCCAGCCCCCTGTCCTCGATCAAGCACGCCGGCATCCCCTGGGAAATCGGCTTGGCGGAGACCCAGCAGACCCTCGTCCTCAACGGATTGAGAGACCGCATTGCCGTGCAGGTCGACGGCCAGCTCAAGACGGGCCGCGACGTGATCATCGGCGCCATGCTGGGGGCGGAGCGCTTCGGCTTCGGAACCTCGGCGCTGGTCGCCCTGGGATGCATCCTCATGCGGAAATGCCACCTGGGGACCTGCCCGGTGGGCATCGCCACCCAGCGGCAGGACCTCCGCGAGCGGTTCGCGGGCAAGGCGGAATACGTCGTCCGCTTCCTCACCTTCGTGGCCGAGGACATCCGCCGCCTCATGGCCGAGCTGGGGTTCCGCCGCTTCGAAGAGTTGGTCGGCCGGATCGACCGCCTGAGCTGCCGCCGGGCGGTGGAACACTTCAAGGCCAAGGGCCTGGACTTCTCGGCGATCTTCGCACCGGCCGGGTCCGGGGCGGCCCTGCGGTGCGTCCGCCCGCAGCAGAACCGCCTCGCCGACCATCTCGACTGGAAGATCCTCGAGCAGGTGGAGACGTCGCTGACGACCCGGGAGCCGCTGCGGATCGAAATGCCCATCCGCAACGTCCACCGCACCGTGGGCACCATCCTCAGCAACCGCATCGTCAAACAGTGGGGCGCCCAGGGGCTCCCCGACGGTACGCTGGAGCTCGTCTTCCGCGGCGCCGCCGGGCAGAGCTTCGGCGCTTTCCTGGCCCCGGGGGTGACGCTGCGGCTGCTCGGCGAGGCCAACGACTACCTGGGCAAAGGGCTCTCCGGCGGCAGGATCGTCGTCGTCACTCCGCCCGGCTCCCCCTTCGCGCCGACGGACAACGTCATCGTCGGCAACACCCTTCTCTACGGGGCCACTTCCGGCGAGGTGTTCATCAACGGGCTGGCCGGTGAGCGCTTCGCCGTCCGCAACAGCGGCGCCACGGCGGTCGTCGAGGGCGTCGGCGATCACGGCTGCGAATACATGACCGGCGGTACGGTGGTGGTCCTGGGCCGCACGGGACGGAACTTCGCCGCGGGCATGAGCGGGGGCATCGCCTACGTCCTCGACGAGCACCAGCTCTTCGACACCCTCTGCAACCTGGAGATGGTCGACCTCGAGTCGCTCTGGCAGAAGGAGGACCGCCGGCGGCTCCGCGCGCTCGTCGCCCGCCACCTCGAGTGGACCGGCAGCGCGCAGGCGCGGCGGATCCTCGACAACTGGCAGGAGATGGCCGGCAAGTTCGTCAAGGTGATGCCCATCGACTACCGCAAGGCCCTGGAGCGGCTCCGCGAGCGCGAGGAGGCCCACGCCGACCATACACCCCTGACCGAGGAGGTCTTCAGTGGCTAACCCGACCGGCTTTCTCGAGTTCTCCCGCGTCGAGATCGGCCACCGGCCCGTCTCCGAGCGGATCAAGGACTGGTACGAGCTCGACCTGCCCCTCGTGGAGCGGACGCTCCACGAGCAGGCGGCCCGCTGCATGGACTGCGGCATCCCCTTCTGCCATGCCTCCGGCTGCCCGGTGAAGAACCGCATCCCCGAATTCAACGACCTCGTGTACCGCGGACGGTGGCGCGAGGCGGCCGAGAACCTCCACTCCACGAACAACTTTCCCGAGGTCACCGGCCGCGTCTGCCCCGCCCCTTGCGAGGCGGCCTGCACCCTGGCCATCAACGACAAGCCGGTCAACATCAAGCACATCGAATACCAGATCGCCGAGCGCGCCTTCCAGGAGGGCTGGGTACGGCCCCTCCGCGCCGGGCGGAAGACGGGGAAGAAGGTCGCCGTCATCGGTTCCGGACCCGCCGGCCTGGCCGCCGCCCAGCAGCTCGCCCGCAAGGGACATGAAGTGGTCGTCTTCGAGCGCGACGACCGCATCGGCGGCCTGCTCCGCTACGGCATTCCCGACTTCAAGCTCGACAAGCGCGTCCTCGACCGCCGCCTGGAGCAGATGGTCGCCGAGGGGGTCCGCTTCGAGCCCGGCGTCCACGTGGGCTTCGACATGTCGGGCCGCTACCTCCGCAAGCTCTTCGACGCCATCTGCCTGACGATGGGTGCCGGGCAGCCCCGGCCCCTCGACGTGTCGGGGGCCGACCTTCGCGGCGTCCACTTCGCCATGGACTTCCTGGCCCAGCAGAACCGCCGCGTCGCCGGCGATTCCATCGCCGTCTCGGGCGAGGGGGTCATCCACGCCGGCGGCAGGCATGTGGTGGTGATCGGCGGCGGCGACACCGGCAGCGACTGCGTGGGGACCTCGATCCGCCAGGGGGCCGCGTCGGTCCACCAGTTCGAGATCCTCCCTCGCCCCCCTGAGGGCGCCAACCCCGAGACCCCCTGGCCCGACTGGCCGCGGATCATGCGGACGAGCAGCTCTCAGGAGGAGGGCTGCACCCGCCGGTGGGGCACGCTCACCACGTCGCTTAGCGGCCACCAGGGCCGCGTCACGGAGCTCTCCGCCGTCGAGGTCGAGTGGCTCCGCGGCGAGAACGGCCGGCCCCACATGCGTCCCCTTGCCGGCACGGAGTTCACCGTCGCCGCGGACCTCGTCCTCATCGCCATGGGCTACCTCCACGTCGTCCAGGAGGGCCTCGTCGAGCAGTTGGAGCTCAAGCGCGACAGCCGGGGCAACCTGGTCGTCGATAAGTGGATGACCAGCCGGGAGGGGGTTTTCGCCGCCGGCGACACCGTCCGCGGCGCCTCGCTCGTCGTCCACGCCATCCAACACGGCCGGCAGGCCGCCGCCGCCATCGACTCCTGGCTCCGCGCCCCCGCTTGATCCTGTTGCCCCCCGACGGCGCGGCCGGCGCAACAGCCGGCCGGCAGGCTGTTGCTCTCGTGCGACGATTGGTCCATCATAGGGCGTGCGCGCTGCGAGCCGGGGTGCGTAGGTAAGCGTGCGCGCGCGGATGCGGCCCCGCAGCGCGGTGCAAGCGGGGCAATGATGCTGTCTCGACGAAGTAATCGTCCGGCCCGCTGCCGTAGAGCGCGCGCCGGCCGATCCGCCGGGATCGCCGGACGTCACGCGTACTGCCGAAGAACGAGTTTTCCCGGAGGTTTCCCATGCATCGATCGCACCGTTGGGACCACCCCGCTGCGCCGGGCAAGGCAGCCGCGCCTGTGGCGGCTTCATCGCGGGTCTTCCTGCACGTCCTGAGGCGTCTGCGCCGAGCGGTTGTGCTGGCCGCGGCAGCGGCCGTTGCAGCGATGCCCGCCGGCGTGCTCGGCGACCCCTACGCGCCCGACCCCGACCCGGTGCAGGGACTGCACGCCTTCATGGAGCGGCAGGGGCACAAGCCGTACGAGCTGTTCCAGCGCGGGGAGGAGCTGATGACCCTGCGGGTGATCTTCCGGGACCGGCAGTTCGGCACGCCCGTGTGGATGCTCGACGCCTCGCCCACCGTGGACCACGGCGGCACCGCCTCGGTATGGTCTGCCTGGAACCCCGACGGCTCGACCATCTTCGTCGAGGGGCCGCGCTACCTGGGCGAGGACCTGCACAGCGGCTGGTTCTTCGATCCCGACTTCGCCCGCATGCGGCCGAGCCGGGGCGGGCGCCCCGCGGTCTGGGCGCCGGAGGACCCCGACCTCTTCTACAGCCCCGCCAGCCCCAGCGACCGCGTGACGCGCACGAACTGGCGGAGCGGCGCGCAGGAGACGGTCGCCGAGTGGGAGGCGCTCACCTGGCCCGCCGCGGGCAAACGGGTGTACGGCCTGACGCGCGACATGCGCCACGTCTTCGTCGATCTGCCCAACCGGGGCATCTTCGTTCCCTTCGAGCGCGACGACGACTACCCGATTCCCGAGCTGCCCCTCTACGACGGCCGGCCCATCGGACCCGGAGGCGAGTCGGTCGGCGGCAACCATTTCTGCGTCATCCACGACCACCCGCAGTACGGCGACCTGATCGCGCTGCGCACCGGGATGCTGGTCGACCGGGAAACGGGGCAGACGACCTGCGTGGCCGCCCCGCTGTGCGGCAACACGAACTACCTCCGCGCCTTCCACGACGGCCGCGTCCGCTACCCGCAGGGCGCGCAGTGGCACGACTACGGCCTCCCCTGGTTCGTCGACGGCGTCCGGCTGCCCACCGGCCTGACGATGGAGGAGCTCTACGACCTCTGGCGGAACATCCCCCATGCCACGCACGGGCACGAATCGACGTCGCCCGACTGGCGATACATCGCCACCGACGGCGGCACGACGCGCATCGTCCGCGTCTGCGACGGGGAGGTGCGTTCCCTGCGCCTTTCCCCCGACGGCACGAACTACCACCTCCACTGGCGGCAGCATCCGCGCTTCTTCGTCGGCTGGGTCCGCGGCTGGCACTTCGGCAGCTACCGGCGGCCGGAGCGCGCCAACATCGAGTTCCAGGTCTTCTGCGATGCCACCTTTCAGCCGATCGTCGACACCAAGCACCGCTTCAACGGATACTATGCGGGCGGCGACTTCTCGATGCTCAGCCCGGACGCCACGAAGATCCACTACGGATCGAGCATGACCGGGCGGTTCCGGAACTACATCGCCGTCATGGCCCGCCCCCGGCCGCCGGCGCGTCTCTCCTGGACCGCTGCGGACGGTGCGATCGTCCTCTCCTGGGAGCCGTCGGCCTACAGCCGCGAAACGCGCGGCTACCTGGTCCACCGCAGCGACCGCAGCGGCAGCGGCTACCGGCTCCTCACTCCCGAGCCCGTGGAGGGAACCTCCTGGCGCGACGCGACCGTTGAGCCGGGCCGGGCGTACTACTACGTGGTCACCGCGCTGGAGCATTCCGGCCTCGAGAGCGGCTACTCCGAGGAGGCGGCGCGGGCGGGCGTCGATTTGCCCACGGAAGTCGACGCCCCGCTGGTCGCCTACGCCGAGGCCGAGGAGGCCATCCGCGATCTGCCCACCGGCGCGCTGCCCGGGCTGGCGATGGGGGTGGACCGCCACCAGGCCTCGGACTGGTACTACCTCTACCGCCACCCCGAAGCCGAACGGGGCGAAGCCCAGCTCGAGATGAACGTGCCCGCCGACGATCGCTATCATCTCTGGGCGCGCCTCCGCTCGGAAGACGGGGAGCACGGCCGCTGGGAGATCGCCGCCGCCGGCCGGACCCTGGCCGTGAGCACCGAAGAGAGCCGGTGGACGTGGGTCCGAGCCGGCGAGGGGCCGGTCGACCTCGGAGCCGGAAGAGTGGCCATCGAGCTGGCCACCTCCGATGCGGCGGCGCAGATCGACCTGCTCTGCCTGACCACCGACGAGGGATTCGCCCCCGAAGGGCCACGGCCCGAGGACGATACGCCCCCATCGCCGCCGGCTCGGCTGCGGGCGGAGAATGTCCGCGAGCGGGTCAACCGCCTGGAATGGCAGCGGCCGGCCGATCCGCAGATCTCCCACTTCCAGGTCTACGCCTCGCGCGAGGCCGATTTCACGCCGGGACAGGAGACCCTCATCGGTTCGCCCACGCAGGAGGAGCTGATCGATTGGGGGTTGCAGGCCGGGACGCGCTATCACTACGCCGTCACGGCGGTGAACCGCCGGGGGATCGAGAGCGATCCGGTGCGCGCCGAAGCGGCGACGCCGCCCCGCGCGGCGGCCCCCGTCGAGATCGAATTGGCCTTTGACGAAGCCGAGCTGACCGGGCCGTTTGAGCGTGCCACGGCGGGCGGTCTCCGCGCCGACCGGTACGTCGTGGCCGAGGATCGGGAGAAAAACCGGGTCAAGTGGCAGGTAACGGTCCCGCGGGAGGGGGCCTATTACCTGTGGCTCCGCCACCTCCGCCGCGGTACGGGTCGGCGGGGCGACGACGTGTCTCAAAGGGTGCGCGTCCGGGCGAATGGGGCGTACGTCGCCACGCTCGGGGGCGGCTCGACGGACCTGAACGTCCCTGACGCGCTGATTGCCGAAGACCATCCGGCGGCAGAGCAGTTCTGGACGTGGGCCTGGCCCGGGGTGGCGGACCTGGAGCGGACGACCCTCCCCGCCGGCGAGGTCGAACTCGTCCTGGAGAACCTCGCACCGGAGGTCCGTTACGACCTGCTCCTGATTACCGACGAGCCCTCCCTTGTGCCTCAAGACGGTCGCCTGCGCCAGAGGTAGGCCACCTGAACGATGAAGCGCCGCGGAGACCTTACCGTCGCCGGAGATGCATGCGGCGAAGCACGCCCCGCATCGATGACCGGCGTCGTCGGGCTCCTCGCTAATCGGTCATCGCCTGCGGACCTCGATCTGCCGGGAGGCCGCGACGATCCGCCAGTTCGAGATCCTCCCCCGCGCCCCTTCCCGTTGACCACCCCCCGCGTCAACGGTATATTCACTTTGGTACGGTATATGGTGGCTGTAGCTCAGTCGGTTAGAGCGCCAGATTGTGGTTCTGGAGGCCGGGGGTTCGAATCCCCTCAGCCACCCTTTCCGCAGGCCCGTTGTCAGAGAGTGGCAGCGGGCCTTTCTTGTTGACACGTGAGGATTTTGCGAAGGAGAGGCGA
>SKOZ01000097.1 GCA_007119795.1 Planctomycetales bacterium
AGAAGAACCCATTGATTTGCTGGCTCTCATGGCGCCACATCACGCGCCTGACTCCGAAAGCTGGCGACGACATCCCGCAGGACTGCAAGCACCTGATCCTGCAGGACCTCAACGACCTGATGGACAGGCTTGGGTTATACTTCTTTCGCGGTTTTGAATCGCTCAAGGATGACCACATCCTCACAAGCAACCACTGGTCCTTTCAACCTCGCTTTGCCTGGGGAACACAATGCTCACCTTTGACCATTGATTGGAGATTCTCGCCATGAATGACAAGGGACCTACGATTCGGAGGGCGTTTCTGGGGCTTAGGAGGTTTTTCGAGGATGTGGCAATCCTGCTGCAAACGGCTGAGATGGAAATGGGAAAGGCCGGTTGGAGCACATTGAAGAGCGATACCGCATGTACAGGATCCAAGAGGGTTGATTCCCCCAAGTATTGGATGCCACACTTTGCTTTTCGTACCTTTACAAAAGAAAGTGCTCCAACCATCTTGGCCTATGTTACTACGCTGTTCGTTTCGCCGGAGGCTGACGACACACTCGATGAACCGCTTGTGATCGCGGGGGGTATCGAATACAAAGGGCCAGCGACCTGGGAGGGGCTTAGCCTGTGGCGTCATCTTTATCTGCATCCTTACCTTCCAGATGCGGAATGCGAGGGCCAGTTCCAGGAGACCCGTGATCAGAAACTGCTCCATCAGGACGATGTAATCGTACTCTTTTCGATGGCTTCACCGCTTGTCAGAATCACCGATGCTACGTCACTTAATGATTGCGTAATCGAACCCCTTAAGAGGGAACTACAAACGCGCATATGCGGCACAGCGTAGCAAGTCAATTGCTCTACGATAGGGACAAGTCAAACCGGTGATGGGCCCGTAGCCGAAAACACGATGCACGCCCGGCTGGTTTTGGTTCCTTCCCGACCTTCGTGCGGCCAGCGCGCAGAGGGAGCCCTGGAGTAGTGGGGTTGGGGCGCTTCTCTAGCCTGGATTCCCATGCCCCGTTCTCGGGCTAATATTTTTGGGCCGGAGCTGTTGGTTTGACACTGGATTCCATGCCCTCCTCAGCCGAACTCGAAGCGGAGACGTTTGCGGCCCAGCCAGGGGACGGCGACGCTCTCCTCGTCGAAGCCGGCAGCCAGCAGGAGGGGATTGTGGGTGCGATTGGGAAAGCGGACTGTCGAACTCGTGGCCGGTAACAGCGAGGCTGGCGGCGCCGTGGAACCGCCTCCACATCAGACGCATGTAACAGGAGGGATCAATCCGGCAACGGACCACCTCGCCCTGAAGGGGCAGGACTCGACAGCCCAGGCTGAAGGCCTGGGTCACGGGGTTCAACCAACCGCCCTCAAGGCCTGAAGGGCCGTGACCCGTCCCCCGGCGCCCGCGACGATCATTCGCACACACAACGCTCGTCCTATTCGACCCCGTGGCGTCTCACAATAATTGGCCATCCGCTTCCGAGCATAGCCTCCTCGAGCGCCATTTCACGAGTCCCGGCCCTTCAGGCCGGACGGGTTCTTCTCGCCACCCTTCCCCAGGCCTTCGACCTGGGCTATCGAGTGGTGCCCCGTTGGGGCACGTGCAATCCCCACGTGTTCTCTCCTCGCCACGCTCGCCGCGCGCGCTCGCACGGCCGCCGACGCCGTGATCTCTCCGTTCGGTGAGCGCCCTCCTTTCACCCGCCCATCCGCCGCGTTCCGCAGACGATTGGCGAAGGGCGGCGTTGGTGGGCACCAAAACGCCCCCTGCCGTTGTTACTCGATCTCTAGATTACCAATCACAGTCCCAATGGGGCAATCCTACGAAATCCGCAGGATGATCCACGCCGCGATGGCCATTTTCTTAGCCCGATTCTCCCCTCTGGGAATCCAGGCTAGTGGGCGTCTGTCCAATAGGAACTGCACCAGCGCTCGCCTTGTTGGACGATTCCGGTTCAGACGGGCAGCTCCCAGCCCGGCCGGCACTCGCGGTCCAGGTAGGCGTTGGCCTCTTCATAGTCGGTGATGCGGAAGGCGGCGGCGTCCCAGGTGATGGGCCGCTCGACCTTCAAGGCGATGTTGCCCAGCAGGTAAGCCTCGGTCAGGGGGGCCGAGTAGCCGAAATGGCAGCCGGCCTGGTGCCCCTCCTTGATGGCCGTAAGCCAGTCTTCGTGGACGCCGGGGCGGCGGGGGAGCGTCGGCTCGGGCCAGGCGTAGTCGGCGAACTCGGGAGCGGGGAGGAGTCGCGGGCCGGCGGTCACCAGCCTCCCCTCGGTCCCCACGAAGATGCAGCCGTTGTCGGGCAGCTCCTCGGCGTCGGCCAATTCGGCGGGCGGCTTCCGGCCGCCGTCGTACCAGGTGAGCGTGAAGTCGCGGTGATAGGCCCCGTCGGCGAAGTGGAAGCGGATCACGCTCCAGTTGGGGAAGGTCTCGGGCATCATGCCCGAGCACTCGGCTTCAACGCGCCTAGGTGCGCCCAGCTCCAGGGCCCAGAAGACCACGTTCATCGCGTGCGGGGCGATGTCGCCCAGGGCGCCGGTGCCGAAGTCCCACCAGCCCCGCCAGACAAAGGGGTGGTAGACCCGCTGGCCCTGCAGCGGGCCGTCGGGGTACGTTGCCTTGAAGGGCCGCTGCCGCGCGGGACCGAGGAAGAGATCCCAGTCGAGGTGTTCCGGCACGGGGTCCTCACCCGCAGGCCGGAGTTGCCCCTGGGGCCAGATCGGGCGGTTCGTCCAGACGTGCGCCTCGCGGACCGTGCCGATGGCCCCGGCCTGGATGGCCTCGACGCTGCGGAGGAAGCCTTCGCCGCTCTGCCCGCCGGTCCCCATCTGGGTCACCACGCCCCGATCGGCAGCCAGATCGCCGATGACCCGCGCCTCGCGGACCGACCAGGTCAACGGCTTTTCACAATAGACGTGGAGGTTCCGCTGCAGGGCGACGACGGTGGGCAGGGCATGGGTGTGGTCGGGCGTGCTGATGACCACCGCATCGAGGTCGGCTTCGGCGTCGAGCAGCTCGCGAAAGTCGGTGTAGCGGCGGGCGTCGGGGTAGTCGCGGGCGGCGGCGTCGAGGTGGTTGCGGTCCGCGTCGCAGATGGCCACGATGGCCTCACCGGCCATGGCCCGCGTGTTGGCGCCGCCGCGCCCCCCCACGGCGATCGAGGCGATGTGCAGCTTCTCGTTGGCCCAGCGGGCGGCCGGTGCGGGCCGGACGGCCAGGTCCATGGCCGCCAAGCCCGCAGCGGCAGCCGTGGAGTGCTTGAGCCAGTCGCGGCGGGTCAGCCGGGACGAGGGTGACGAGTGGGACATCGGTAGGCTCCTTGGGGGAGGGAGTGGGGCGGGGAATCGTGCGGAGGAAAGCTTCTCGCATCGTAGTCGGGTCCTCCACGGCCCGCAACTGGCCGCCCCCGCCGCGCCACGCTTCCGCGCGGCGGCGCCGCGAATCGCCGACCGACAGCGCCCCCCCGGTCCGCTGCACCCTTGTCAAGGCCGAAACGGCATCCTAGAATCAGCGGTGCTTGGCGTTGCCGGAGTGGCGGAATGGCAGACGCGCTGGATTCAAAATCCAGTGAGGGCAACCTCGTGTGGGTTCAAGTCCCACCTCCGGCACTTTTCTCTCGACGCTGCCGGCGTGGCGAACACCGCGCCGGAAAGCCGTCTCGGCGGTCGGCCTGCCTTTGGGTTTGACGTCACCGACCTGCTCATGCTCCCCTCGCCGGTGACGCATCGAGGTCTCGAGCCGGTTTGACCCTCGCGGACATGCCGACGATACTGGGGCTTTGCGAGGCGTCTTGCTCGGGGCCCCGTCCGTTGAGGGAAGCGTTATGCGTTGCCTGCCTGCATCAATGGCTCTGTTGATCCTCGTGCCCGCACTCCCGGTGCCGGCCTCTGCGCAGGCCGACGCCTGGCAGCCGCTCGGCGTGGTGCAGTTCTTCATCGTGCCGGACGAGCCGTCGGTGCTCGCCTTTCGAGGGAGCGGAGACGAAGCGGCGGTGGTGACATACGTCCTCCGCGACTACGCCGGCCAGGACATCGGCAGCGGAGAGGTAGAGCCATCCGCAGGACGGATCGAGGTGTCACTGTCCTTGGCGGCGGGTTTCTACGAGATCGAGTTTCCCGCGACGGAGCAGCGCTTCGGGATCGTGTCCTTGCCGCCCTACGATGACGAGCCCGATCCCTTTTTCGCCATCGACACGGCCCTGTCGTGGCTGGTGCGAGACGATGCCGTTCGCGAGGGGTTGATCGAGGTCCTGGGCCGCAGCGGCATCGGCCTGGCACGCGAGCGGCTCCGCTGGAGCACGATCCACCCCGGCGCCGGGGAGTGGCGGTGGGACGCGGGAAACCGCTACGAGACCCTCCGCCGCACCTACCGCGCGCAGGGCGTGGATGTCCTGGAGATGTTCCACGACTCCCCGGGGTGGATGGGCCTGACGGGCAAGTACGCGGCCGACCTGCACGCGGCCGCCGAGGCCTGGCAGACGATCCACGACCGTTGGCGCGGCCTCTGGCACGCACTGGAGATCTGGAACGAGCCGGACATCTTCTTCGGCGACCACCTCCCCGCCGACCAGTACGTGGTGCTCGTAAGAGCGCTCGCCTATGCCCTCCGCGACGATCCCGGCCTGCCTTTGGTGGGAGGGTCGCTGGCCTATTTCGACCCCGCGTTCCTGGAGTCGGCCGCCCGCAACGACCTGCTCTCCCTGTGCGACGTCTTCAGCTTCCACACCTACGCGCGGGCCATGGAGATGGAGCGGATCGCCGCCCGGTTCCGGGACTACCTCGCCGAGCACGGCGCGGGGGGGATGCCCGTCTGGATCACCGAGTCGGGGCGCCCCTGGCGCCGCGGGCCGGGGCGGCCGCCGCGGGAGGAGGATGCCGCGAGCGCCGCCGACATCGTCATGAAGGCCGTCGAGGCCCGCGCCTGCGGCATCGACCGCTACTTCGCCTTCGTCTATCCCTACTACGACGAGAACGAGTGGAACTTCGGCATGATGGACCTCGCGGCCAGCCCCCTGCGGTCGATGGCCGCCTACGCCCAGGCGGCCCGGCGGCTGGCCGGCGCGGAATACGTCGGCGATCTTACGGTCGAGCATCCCGCCGTGCAGCGAGCCCGGGTCTTCCGCCGCGGCGAGGAGGTCCTGGCCGTCCTCTACAGCGGCGCTCCAGAGGACCCGGTGGCCGTGCCTCTGGGCATTCCCGTGCTGGACGTCGAGGGGATCGACGGCCGCGAACTGGCCCCGGGCGCCGACGGCGTGGTCACCATCGCCGATGGGATGGTCTACGCCTGGTTGGACGCGGACGCGCTTGCCGGCCACTTGAACGAGCATACCGAGGCCATGCGGCTCCTCCGCGCGGCTGCCGGTGAACACCCGCCGCGCCAGCCGCCTGCGCCGCTGGTCCTGCGGCTGGAGCTGGACGAGGCCCCCTTCGAGCCGATCACCGCCGGCTACCGTCTCACCGGCGAGCCGCCGGCCGAGGTGGACCTCCGCCTGAGTGCCTTCCACCTGGGCCGGGAAGCGGGCGCGTGGACCGTGCGTGCCAGGTACTCCGACGGCGCCGATCGCACTCGCGGCCCGGCCGAGCAGCTCTTGGAGCTCGGCGGCGGCCGACGCGGCGAACTCCGCTGGCGTACGGACCTGTCGGAGGCCTTCGCCGCCGGCCGCCCGTTAACGGTAACCTTTACGGCCACGGCCGCGGAGGGCGCCGGCCCCCCGGCACGCCTGGCCATCGATCTCCTCGGCGAGCCGCGCGTGGCGGAGGTGCTCGAGCACCATTCGCAGCACCGCCGCCTGCCCATCGAAGAGGCCGACCGTTGGCGCCCGATGATCGTGGGCCACGGGACGCTCTCGTTGGCGCATACCGAAGAGGGGACCTGGCGGATGGAAGCGGATTTCGAGGGGGGAGACAAGTGGGCTTATCCCCAGTTCCACCTCCCGGAGGACGTGGCGGTGGAGGAGTACGAGGCGCTCCTCATCCGCGTGCGCTGTGAGGCCCCGGCGGCCGTCCGCGTCTTCCTTTGGGAAGGCGATACGGACGTCGGCTACATGAGCCGCGACCTGGCCGTCACGCCCGACGGCCGCTGGCGGACCGCCTTGGTGCGCTTCGACGAACTGATCCACAGCGCGGCCAACGCCCCCGATCCCAATCACCGCCTCGACTTGGACGCCGTGCGGAGGATCTCGGTGGGCTTCAACTCACGGGCCGAAGAAAACGCCCTCGAAGTGAGCGACCTGTACCTGATCTCGCCGTAACGGGGCACGGCCCGAGGCGGCGCGAGCCGACCGCGCTGCCAGAATCCCTTCCCTTTCCCGACGGGTGGTCTCCGTCATGGCCAACGTCCCCGCGATCCGCGTCCACCCGGCGAATGCCCGCGCGCCGGCGCGGAGCGGAACGTACGTCCTCTACTGGATGACGGCGCAGCGGCGAACGACGTACAGCTTCGGCCTGCAGCGGGCCATGGAGCATGTCCGCGCCTTGGGCCGGCCGCTCCTGGTCGCCGAGACGCTCGGCTGCGACGGCCGCTGGGCCACGGACCGCCATCACCGCTTCGTGCTCGAGGGGATGGCCGATACGGCAAGGCGGCTGGCTGCGGCGGGAGTGGCCTACTACCCTTTTGTGGCCCGCGCCGCAGGCGAGGAGCGTGCCGCGGTCGAGGCGCTGGCCCAGCGCGCGGCGGTGGTCGTGGCCGACGACTTCCCCGTGCCGGCGAGCCGCGCAGCGGTCGCCGCGCTGGCCGATGGGGCGGCGTTCGCCGTCGAGGCGGTTGACGGCAACGGCCTCCTGCCGCTCCGCGCTGCGGAGAAGGTGTTCCCCACGGCCTACGCCTTCCGCCGCTTCCTGCAGGGCCATCTTGCCGAGCATCTCGCCGGGCTGCCCGCACCCAACCCCCTGCCGCGCCGTGCGGCGCGGCAGCGAGCCGCTGTCGCGGCGGCGGTCCGCCGCCGCTACCCGCCGGCGGGAAAAGCGCTCATCGCAGACGCCGCGGCGCTGGCCAACCTGCCCATCGACCACCGCGTGGCCCCCGCGCCGCAGCGGGGAGGCAGCGGTGCTGCCGCAGCGGCCCTGAAGGCCTTCCTCGCCGACCGGCTGGAACGCTACGACGCGGAGCGCAACCTCCCGGACCGGGAGGCCACCAGCGGTCTCGCTCCTTACCTGCACTTCGGCCACGTCGCCGCCGCCGAGGTCTTTGCGTCCCTGGCCCGCCGCGAAGGCTGGTCGCCCGGACGGCTCTCCCAGCGGGCCGACGGCCGGCGCGAAGGTTGGTGGGGCGTGTCCCCCGCCGCCGAGTCTTTCCTCGATCAGCTCGTCACCTGGCGGGAGCTGGGCTACAACGCCTGTCATCTCGATCCTCAGCAGCACCGTTACGAATCGCTGCCCCCTTGGGCGCAGGCCACGCTCGAGCGCCACCGCCGCGACCGGCGAACGTGGTCCTACCCGCTCGAGGTCTTTGCCGCCGCCGGCACGCACGACCCCCTCTGGAACGCAGCCCAGCGGCAGCTCCTCCGCGAAGGCCGCATCCACAACTACCTGCGCATGCTCTGGGGGAAGAAGATCCTCGAGTGGTCGGCGGACCCGCACGAGGCTCTCGAGACGATGATCGAGCTCAACAACCGCTACGCGCTCGACGGCAGCGACCCGAACTCCTACTCGGGCATTTTCTGGACGCTGGGGCGCTACGACCGCCCCTGGGGGCCGGAGCGGCCCATCTTCGGCAAGGTCCGCTACATGTCGTCGGAGAACACGGCCCGCAAGGTGCCGGTTCGCGGCTACCTGGAACGCTACGGGCCGTGACCGGGGCGCGTTCCCCGCGGCCGGTCCCCATCCGCGGCTCCCTCGGCTCGGCAATGCATGGACACTCCCGCCGTTCCGGCGTACCCTGGAAGCCGTTGCCGGAAGACCCGTCCACCGTGAGGAGCTGCCCCATGCGACCGTCTGCGAGAATCGCGGCGTTGGCCCTGGCTACCTACCTCGGTTGCCCGGGGGGCCCCGCCGGCGCCGAGCCGCAGGCCTACCGCTCGCCGCGATCGCTGGCCGTCTCGCCCGACGGCGCGACGCTCTACGTCTCCGACCCCACGGCCGGCTGCGTGGCGGTGCTCGCGGCCGAAGGGGGCGAGGTGCTGGCCGAGATTCCCCTGAGCGGCGAGCCGCACGGCCTGGCCCTCTCGGCCGACGGGGGGACCCTCTTCGTGGCCCAGCGGACCGCGCACCGGGTGGCGGTCATCGATACCGCCGAGCGCCGCGTCGCCCGGCGTCTCGAGGCGGGGCCCTGGCCGGTCGCGGTGGCTCTTTGCCCGACCAGCGGACGGCTGGCCGTGTGCAACCGCGGCGACCATACCGTTTCGATCATCGACGCCTCATCCGGCGCCGCCCTGGGCCGCGTGCCCGCCGTTCGCGAGCCGTTCTCGGCCGCCTTCGCCCCCGACGGACGCCGGCTCGTCGTGGCCAATCTCCTGCCCCTGGGCGCCGGCACCGATCCGGAGCTGGCCGCGGCGGTGACACTCATCGACGCCGAATCGTACTCGCCCCTGGCCGCCGTCGCGCTCCCCCCCGGCTCGACGAACGTCACCGCGGTGAGCGCGAGTCCCTGCGGGCGATGGGCGTACGTCGTACATGCCATCGGCCGCTTCAATCTCCCCATCACCCACCTCGAACGGGGATGGGTCCACACCTACGCGCTCTCCATCGTCGACGTCGAGCGGGGAGCGCGCCTGGCCACCGTGCTGCTCGACGAGATGACCGCCGGCGCCGCCGATCCCTGGGACCTGGTGGTCTCCGCGGACGGGGAGCGGCTCTGGATTGCGCATGCCGGCGTCCACGAGGTCTCCCGCGTCGAGTTGGGACGGCTCCACGCCCTGCTCGAAGGCGAGGTGCCCGAGGAGATCGCGGGGATCGAGGACGCCCTCCGCGAGAACACCTGGGTGCAAATCCGCGAGGACCCAAGTCGCATCGGCCGCCTCAGCGACGACCTCACGGCGCTGAGCCTGGCGGGTCTCATCGCCCGTTTCCCCTCCGGGGGCGACGGCCCCCGCGGGCTGGCCCTGTCCCCCGACGGCGCGCGGCTCTATGTGGCCAACTACTACGCCGGCACGGTCGGCGTGCTCGATGCCGCGGAGGGAAGGCTGCTGGCGACCCATCCCGTGGGCCCGCAGGCGGCGGCCGATTCCGCCCGCCGCGGCGAGATCCACTTCCACGACGCGACGGCCTGCTTCCAGCGCTGGCATAGCTGCGCGAGCTGCCACTTCGAGGGGCGGATCGACGGGCTCCCCTGGAACTTTCTCAGCGACGGGGTCGGCACGGCCAACGACACGATCAGCCTCGTCTGGATGGGCGAGACCTCCCCGCACAACCGCCGCGGCAACCGCGCCGACCCCCGCGAGTGCATGAGGACGGGCGTGATTGGCAGCCACATGGTCGTTCCCAGTGCGGAAGAGGTCGACGATCTGCTCGCCTACGCCCTTTCCTTGGAACCGGAGGCCAACCCCGCCGTCGATGCGGCGTCGGCGGCCGTCCTCCGCGGCAAGGCCCTCTTCGAGGGAAAGGCCGAATGCGCCGAGTGCCATCCCGCACCGCTCTTTACGGACAACGAGCTCCACGCGGTGGGCAGCGGCGCTCCCCGTTTCCCCGACGACCAGTTCGTCACCCCCACCCTGGTCGAGCTCTTCCGTACGGCGCCCTATCTCCACGACGGCCGCGCCCTGACCCTCCACGACGCCTGGCGCGTGCACGACCCGGAGAACCTTCACGGCAACGTCCGTGCCCTGACCGATGCGGAGCTCGACGACCTCGTCCTCTACCTCCTCAGTCTCTGACGCCGCGGCTACCAGAGGCGGCGCGGGAGGAGGCCCCGGAGCCGGTCGGTCAAGCCCGCCGAGGGCTCCGCCGCCGCCGGCTGCGGAGGGCTCCGCGCGGGTGCGGCGGGCGACGCCAGCACGGTGGGCTGCGGCGGCACGTGCACATCGAGGAACCGCGGCCAGTAGCCGGAGAGGAGCCGCAGGCAGTCGCGGTAGTGGCCGTTCTGGAGCTTGGCGTCGGCGGTGGCGATGAGCTTGGAAATCTCGACCAGCTCCGCGGGGCTGAAGGCCAGGTCGTTGAGGCGGACGTCGTCCACCCACACCTCGCCGGCCCCCATGAGGTCGAAGCGGATACGCAAGTCGGAGAGCCCTTCGAGCGGCAGATCGTCGACCTGGAAGATGTACGGGGCCCACTGCGTGGTCAGCGGGACCGCCTCCGCGCCGACGGGGGCGAAACGGTAGTATTCCTCGCCCCGCAGCCGCCCGTGCAGCGCCAGGCGGAGCGGTGGCTGCCGCCGCGCCTCGGCCGTCCGCAGCCAGACCCACATCGACAGCCGCCCCGTCGTGGGTACGGAGAGGGGCTCGCTGACAAGGCTCCCCACCGCCCCCTCGCTGCTCAGGCGTACCGATTGCGTGCCGCGACTCTTCTCGGCCGCGTCGATTTCGATCCGCACGCCGGGCCGCACGTCGGCGCGCCAATGGGGGATGCCGCCGTTGGCGGCCATTTCGAAGTCGGCGTTGGCCGGCGCCGGAAGCGGGCTGGGGTTTCGCAGGGCCCCCGCCCGCGCGCCCAGGTCGCGGATCCGCGCCCCCAATGCCGTCTCCACTTCCCGGCCCACATCGACCCGCGGGTTGCCGAGGCGGACGTCGGCCGCCGCGAACCGCACCGCCAAGAGGTCGTACGGCCGCAGTGCGAAAGCCCACTCTCCGGCTCCGGCCTCCATCCGCAACCGGCCCGCCGCATCCCGGCCCGATAAGTCCTCCATGGGCAGGCCCGCCGGCCCCTCGACCCCCACCCGCACCGTCACCGGAAGGGACGTCTCGTTGACCGCGTAGGCGTACGTGGAGCCGTCGTGTGTCGCGGCTCGGATGACGACCGGCTGGCTGCTGCCGGGGGAACCTCCTCCACCGCCCACCGTGCGGAAGGGAGTTTCCGGAAGCCGCCGAAAGGCGGCCAACACCTCGCGGAGCGGTTCTTCCTGGCCCATGGGCAGCATCGGGCCGCCGTCGAAGAAGACGGCCGCGTCCATGGCGGCCAGAGCCTGGACGAACCGCCGCCGGTTCTGCGCTGCGGAAGGAACGGCCTGCGTGGAAAGCCAGGTGAGTGCCGGCTGGAAGGGGCTCGTTTCGTCGAACGAGGGCAGCCGTGTCTCGGCGGCGGGGTGGAAGAAGAGGGTTCCCGGCTGCGGGCTATCCTGGAAGCAGGCGTAGGCGTCGTGCATCTGGGCCAGTTCCAGGTCCACCGCCTCGGCCGACGACCACTCCTGCGGTGCCACCCGCACCGGCCGCAGGAGCACGATGGGCTGGTCGCGGTGGTACCGGTCCCAACGCACCCCCGTCCGCAGCAGCGCTTCGGCCATCGACATCCGCCGGGGCAGCGCGGGGCGCAGGGCATACTCCCACTCCGGCCCGGCGAACATCTCACCGCCGGTGAGGTAGAGGCGTCCCTCGGGGCGAACCCTCGCGATCTCCTCGTGTACACGGCGGTAGAATGCATCGAGCTGCTCCGCCCGCCACTGGAGCCAGGCCCGCTGCTGCGGCCCCGGGGCCGACGGCCCGCCGAGGAACTCGGCCCGGGCCGCGAACCGCTGCGGGCCCTCGCCCGGCACCTCGATCCCCGTCGCCTCGGTGAAGGCGGCAATCGTGGCGTCGTCCATGCCCCACTGCGGCCCGGGCAACTGGGCGTAGCCGCGCGCGGAGAGCTTCACTGCCATGCCCGCGAACGAGGGGTGGGACCCGTACTCGTCCAGCAGCTCGCGGACCACGGCGAGCATGGCTTCCTGCACCTCCTTGCGGAGGAGGTTGTAGTAAGGGGCCAGCCTCCGCGGGGCGGCGTGGACCGCTTCCCACGGACGGCCATCCGGGCCGATCCACCGCAAGCCCTCGTCCTGCCGGTCCGCTTCGCGGAGGCGCCGTTCCAATTCGGGAAGCGGCGTGGCGAAGTCGAGGGTGGGAATCAGTACCAGTCCTTCGCGATCGAAGAGACGGAAGAGCATCTCCAGGACGTCTTTGCGGACCGGATCCTGGGCGCTTTCGAAGAGGGTTCCCGTGTCGTACCGCGGCGAAGGATTGAGCAGGCGGCTCGGGTAGATGGCCCCCCCGTCGGCCGCCACGACCATCATCAGCCCGCCGTAGCCGACGTGCCGCAGGTACTCCACGAGGCGCGACCCTCCCTCGTAGAAGGTCACCCAGTCGTCCAGGCACCGCGGACCGCCCTGGTCGCGGGCCTCGCTGGCGGAGAAGTTCCGCGGGAACTGGGGTCGGTCCAGGTAGGCCGCCGCCAGGCGGCCGGACGATTCCTGAAGTCCCTCTGTCGGCGGCAGCGCTTCGCCGAGGCTCAAGACGCGGATCCGGCCGAAGGCCGCCGCCTTGTCCGGCCGCCGGTTGACGACCAGCACCATGGGCGTCCGCGTTCGCGGCCAGAAGACCAGCCGGTGCCGCAGCCATTCGGGTGCCTGCCCCGAGTCGAGCGCGATCGGCTCCTCGGCCACATCCACTCCGGAGTCGAGCCCCGAGGGCATCAGGGCGCCGGCCGGGTTGGGCTCCAGGATGCTGATGCTCAAGGTCTGCACCAGGTCGCTCGGGTAATCGATTTCCAATACGTGGGGGCGGCCGGTCCGTTGCACCGGCAGTGTGTACGCCTCCCAGGCGATTCCCCCCGGACCTTCCTTCGGGGGGAGCTCCACCACGGGGCCGAGACCGTGTGGGGCCACTCGGGAGTGGCCGCTTCCCAGCGGGCCCTTCCAGAGTCGCGAGAGGGCCGGTAGTTGGAGGTGCGGCAGCCGCGCGAAGCGCTCCCACCAACTCGGGCTGGTGGGGTCGATTTCAACGACCAGCGCCGGTTCCTGCTCGCTGCTCGGCGGCGGCGCCTCCTCGGCCAGCACGATCACCTGCACGCGGCGTTCGGCCGTGGTCCGGGCGGTGAAACCCAAGGGAATACGCGTGGACTGGGGCAGCAGCGTGCTGCGGTCGGCGGCCGCCGAGAGCACCAGGTCGTAGACGCCCTCCTTCTCGGGCAGGGGCACGGAGAGCATCAGCTCGGCGCGGGGCTCGGCCAAGAACGACGCCTGATGGCTCCAGAACTCGCGGTCCCCCCGCGCCTCGAGCAACTGCGCCGAGAGCCGCATACGGGTTCCCGGCGTTACCGGGAGGAGGTGCGGCTGGACCGCCAGCTCGAAATGTTCCCCGGGCCGGAATACGAGGCGATGCCGCGCGAAGACGACCCGCAGGGAGTCGCCCGGCCGCCGCCGCACCAAGAGCCGGTTCCCTCGATTGTCGAGGTCGAAGCTGGCGTAGCCGGTGAGGAGTTGCGCGAGGGGAACGTCGAACTGCTGAGGGGGCTGCCCACCTTCGGCCGCAAGCTCCACGGAAAGCCGCGCTTCCCTCGGTGCCCGCACCACGAGGTCCACCCCGTCGTAGGCCCGCGGGCTGCGCTGGCCGATCGCCAGCCGCGTGCCGTCGCGGGCGGGATCGTCCTCCGGGTAGAAGGTTGCAGCGGCGTCGGACTCGATCCCCAGCGGCACCGGCGAGCGAATCGTCCCCTCGCTCACCGCCACGGCCCCCCGCCATTGCCGGTCCGCTCCGCCCCCAAAAGCGATCCGCACCGCGAGCTCGATTTCTTCGGCCGCTACCGTCGCCGCCCCCAAAACGATCGCGGCCAGGGCGCAGCACACTATCCCCCGGCGGACCCATCGCCCGCGGCGGGTTCTGCTTCGCCACGATGGTTGCGGACCTCCTTGTCCGATCATCGCCGATCCAGCATCGCCAAAGGATTGCCGAGCTCACGAGCGTCGTGCCCGCAGACGCCCGGCATTATATCCCATTCTCGCTCGGCCGGCCTACCCCGATCCGAGAAGCAACTGGAGGAATTGGGGGGATTGGCGGGGATGGGGTCGGTTGATTCACGGTTTACCTGCCTTACCAGGGCGTCTCTTTCTCGCCGTCCCTGACGGTGATAGCATGATCGCCACTACGCCCCCCGCAATAGCCGCAAGGGGCCCACGCCGTGCTCGGCCGCACCAGGAGGTCCGGGGCGCCGGGCGAAGCGGAGGCGCTTGCGCGAGTGCCGCCGCGGTGATATGGTGGAAGCAGTGCGGCCCGCGGCCGTCTCGTACCCAGCCACCAACCTACCCTTCCCCTCCGGTTAGCGCTAGCAAGGTGCCATGCGATGGAGTTCATCGATCCCCATATTCACGTCGCCTCGCGAACCACGGACGACCTGGCCGCCATGGTCCGCGCGGGCTGCCGGGCCGTGGGCGAACCGGCCTTCTGGGCCGGCTTCGACCGCTCCGGGCTGAACAGCTTCTACGACTATTTCCGCCGCCTCACCGAGTGGGAGCCGAAGCGGTGCGCCAACCTCGGCCTCCGCCACTTCTGCTGGATGGGCCTGAATGCGAAGGAGGCCGAAAACGTCGCCTTCGGCCGCGAGGTGATCGCCGTGCTCCCGGAGTTCCTCGATCGGCCCACAACCCTCGGCATCGGCGAGATCGGCCTCCACAAGTGTACGGCCAACGAGGTGATCACCCTCGAGGCGCTCATCGATCTGGCCCTCTCCCGCAACGAACAGATGCTCTTTCACACCCCTCACCTGGAGGATAAGTACAAGGGGACGCGGATGATCCTCGACATCCTCCGGGCCGACTCGCGCGTCGACCGAAACCGCGTGCTCATCGACCACTGTGAAGAGCACACCATCCGCCTTGCCCTCGACGAGGGATATTGGACGGGAATCACACTCTACCCGACCACGAAGGCCACCCCCGAGCGGGCCGCCGACATGGTCGAGATCTACGGAACGGCCCGCATCCTCGTCAACTCCTCTGCAGATTGGGGCCCCTCGAATCCCCTCGCTGTACCTGATTTCATTCAGGTCATGCGCCGCCGTGGCCACTCAGCGGAAGCAATCCGCCAGATCGTCTACGAAAACCCCCTTGCCTTCATGTCCCAGAGTGCGCATTTTTCGTTGTCCTGATGCCTCCGCCGGTCGATCGCGGGCCTCGGTGGCAGGGCGTGTTCTGGCTGGTTCCGGAAGGCGGGCGACGGGAGTTGTCCCTCCCGGCGGGACGCGGCACTAGAGACGACCACGAAACCGTCATGCCGGCCCCCCTGGGAAGTTGTCGCCGGCCGGCTTTCGGTCGTATGCTAGAAGGTATCCGGCTTCGGGCCGGATCCGCTCGGTCCCGTTCACCGGCGAGTCTGGCACCCGTTTCGCAGACAGCTTTCGCCGCACGAATCTCCCATGCCGATGTCTTCCGCCACCCCGGTGCCCCCCAGCCACGCCCCGCCTGCCGAGCCGGTGGACCTGTCCGCCGCGGTTGCCACCCGCGTCCACTCGGTTGCGGAGGCGCGCACCGGTGGTGATGGAAAAGAGGGCTGGCGGCTGGGGCTGGCCGCGGCGGTGACGACGGCCGTATGGATCTATCTGGGGGCCCTGCTGATCATCTGGGGGATGATGCACTTCGGCGGCGACGGCGACTGGCTGCCGACGATCCTCGTCTATGGGCCGCGGCAATTCTACGCCTTACCGCTGGTCGTGCTCGCGCCGCTGGCCCTCATCTGCCGCTGGCGATTTCGGAACCTCTGGCGATTGGGGATCGCCGCGGCCGTAGCCCTGGGCCCGCTGGTCAACTGGTGCGTACCTTGGTACGCCGTGCCGCAAGCCGAAGGGCCGCGGCTGCGAGTCCTCTCGCTGAACACCTGGGGCGGCGCCGTGGCCGACGAGGACCTGGTCGCATTGGCATCGCGCGTCGCGGCCGACGTGGTCCTCCTGCAAGAGGCGCGTCCCCGTTATGAAGAAGTCTGGTCCGAGGAGTGGCAGGTGCGGCGGAGCGGCGGGCTGCTGGTCGCCTCGCGGTGGCCGATCGTCGAGGACGAACGCCTCACGAAACGCGTTTCCGCCCAGGGGACGGTGGGCGGCCGGGGGTTGCTGGTGGCCGTGGACGCCCCCTTCGGCCGCATCGCCGTGTGCAACGTCCACATGCGGACGCCCCGGTGGGGCCTGACGGAGGTCCTCGACCCCCTAGCCTTCCTGGTTCCCGAAGGGGCCGACTCGCTGATCGAGGAGATCGCCTACCGCCGAGCCGGCTCGGAGCAGCTCGTCGACCGCCTGGCCGGCATGGGGCTTCCCCTCGTGATCGGCGGCGACTTCAACATGACCACCGACAGCCGCATCTACCGCGCCTTCTGGTCGCGCTACACCGACGCCTTCCTCGCCGCCGGCTGGGGACCGGGGTTCACCAAGTGGACGCCCTACTCGGACCTGGACCCCGAGGGGCACTGGGACTACGAGCTGGAAGGCGAATTCGGCACGCGGATCGACCACGTCCTCGTCGACGGGCACTGGGCCGTGGCCCGCGCGCGGGTCGAAGAAGACGTCGGCTCGGATCACCGTCCCGTCTTCGCGGAGGTGGTCTTCCTGCCGAAGGGCACGGCGGACCAACGCTGAGAGAGGCGCTGGCGGCGGCGCGGCGCTGACCGGTGCAGGCCGCCGGGTTCGCCGCAGTGCCGCCCCGTTTTCCCGCAGCTCGCCGCGCGCGTGCCCGCCCCAAGGGACCGGGCGCGTCGTCCTGGCGTGCCGCGCGGAAGGTGGCCATGCCTGAGAGTCTCCCGGGCGCGCGGCAGCAGCCGCCCCCCACTTCTACGCGGTGTGTCCCGGCGGGCTTCACCTTGTGGCCGGTTCGGGCGGCGAATTATGATGGAGGGCGTCGAACAACCCACCTGTCGACCCACACGGGGGGTGCGGTGGCCCTGGTTCTACGTCCCGGCTCACCGCCGACACCCCCGAAACCTCCCGATCCGCTTCCCCTCACCCTCGAAGGAACCGCCATGACCGCGCACCCAGGCCACCGGGACCATGCTCCGTCGACGCGCCGTGACTTTCTCAAGCAGTCCTCGCTCGCCGCCGCCGTGACCGCCGGCGGACTGTCGCTGGCCCGCTCGGCCCACGCCGCGGGCAGCGACGTGCTCCGCGTGGGCGTCATCGGTTGCGGCGGCCGCGGCACCGGCGCCGTCGTCAACGCCCTCAAGGCCGACCCGAACGCCAGGCTGGTCGCCATGGCCGACGCCTTCGGCGAGCGGGCCCGGCAAAGCCTGCAGACGCTCACCAGCCAGGCCGAGGCGCAGGGGATCGCCTCCGACCAGTTGGACGTCGACGAAGAGCACGTCTTCGACGGCTTCGACGGCTACCGGAAGGTCTTCGACTGCGATCTCGACGTCGTCCTCTTGACGGCCACGCCCCATTTCCGGCCCATGCATCTGGAGGCCGCCGTAGCCGCCGGGGCGCACATCTTCTGTGAGAAGCCGGTGGCCGTCGACGGCCCCGGGGCCCGCCGCGTGCTGGCCGCCGTCGAGGAGGCGGAAGCCAAGGGCCTGAACATCGTCTCCGGCTTCTGCTGGCGTTACCATCCCGCCGTCCAGGAAACCATGCAGCGCGTCCTCGACGGCGCCATCGGCGAGATCGCCTCCATCCAGGAGACGTATCTCACCGGCGCCCTCTGGCACCGCGGCCACGAACCCGATTGGACCGAGATGGAGTACCAGATGCGGAACTGGTATTACTTCACCTGGCTCTCCGGGGACCACAACGTCGAGCAGGCCGTCCACAGCCTCGACAAGATGGTCTGGGTGATGGGCAACCAGCCGCCGCAGCGGGCCTGGGGGCTGGGCGGCCGGCAGGTCCGCGTCGACCCACGCTACGGGCACATCTACGACCACCATGCCGTGGTCTACGAATACCCGGGCAACGTCCATGCCCATTTCTACACCCGCCAGCAGCCGGGATGCTACAACCACGTGGACGATTTCTTCTTCGGCACCAAAGGCCACTGCGAGGTCCTGCAGCACCAGATCTTCGGCGAGAACCCCTGGCGCTACCGGGGCCCCGGTGGGAACATGTACGACCTCCAGCACGTGGCCCTGTTCAACGCCATCCGTGAGGGGGAGCGGATCAACGACGGCCAGTTCATGACCCACAGCACGATGACGGCCATCCTGGGCCGGATGGTGAACTACACCGGGCAGGCCCTGACCTACGAAGAGGCCCTCGACTCCTCCGAGGAGCTCGCCCCGGCGGACTACGGCTGGGACGCGGATCCCCCCATTCTCCCGGACGAGGAGGGCCGCTACCCGGTGGCCATGCCCGGCGTGACCCCCTTCGTCTGATCACCATGGCGTCACCGATGCTGCACGTCGTCCTCGTCGAGCCGGAGATCGCCTACAACACCGGCAGCGTGGGGCGGACGTGCGTGGCCCTGGGCGCCAAGCTGTGGCTGGTCCGCCCCTTGGGTTTCACCATCGAAGACCGCCACCTCCGCCGTGCCGGCCTCGACTACTGGCCGCACCTCGATTACGAGGTGGTCGACGACCTCGCCGCGGTCACCGCGCGCCTCGCCGGCCGGCGGATGTGGCTCTTCTCCACCCGCGGCCGACAGCCCTACACAGATGCCGCCTTCGGCCAAGGCGACGCGCTCGTCTTCGGCAGCGAATCGCGAGGGCTTCCCCGGGGGTTGCTCGCGGCCCGGCCGGACCGCACGCTCCGCATCCCCATCGCCGCCCAGGCTCGCAGCCTGAACCTCTCGGTGAGCGTGGCGGTGGCCGCCTTCGAAGCGCAGCGGCAGCTCGAGGCTGCTGCGCGCCCGCACGGTTGTCCGGGAGGTAGTTGACGGCCGGGCGGCGAGCAACCATCCTACGGGTAGGGCTTGCGGGCAGCCCGGTTTCCGCAGCACCGAACGGAGCGATGAGGCGATGAACGTGGACATGAATATGCGTCGCGGGCAGGGGCATGGCACGAAGGCGCTGGCCGCATGCGCGTCATGGGCGGCGGTCGCCTTGGCGGTGGTGGTCGCCCGGGCGGACGTGCCGCTCGAGGAGGCCGCGACCACCGCCGCCGACAAGCCGGCCGAGGGCCCCCTGGAGCCCTTCCTGGGCGAGCCGCGCTTCGAGCAGGAACAGCTCTTCGTTGGCGAGCGCTTCCCCAACGTGGTCGTGGCCACCGATGGCACCGTCGTAGCCACCTGGGGCAGCCAAAGCTTCCGGGTCCGCCGCAGCGAGGACGGCGGCGAGAGCTGGGGTCCCGAGATCGTGGTGGCCGAACCGGGCTTTCACGGCGGCGGCGCGATCGTCGACGAGCGGAGCGGTGACATTCTCGTATTCGTCGAAGCCGGTCATCCCCCCGCACCGCTCACCGTGTACCGCAGCACCGACGAGGGCAAGACCTGGCAGCCGCAGGAGACGGTCGTCGAGCCGGACGCAAAGGGGAACGTCCCCTCCATGCACATGAACGAGAGGGGCATCACCCTGCGGCGCGGGCCGCACGCCGGAAGGCTGCTGCGGCCGGCGCGTTCCTATGCCGGAGGCAACCAGAGGGACGAGTGGCCGAATCACTACACCAACGCCGTCTTCAGCGACGACGGCGGCCGGACCTGGCAGACGAGTGCCCCCTTTCCGGCCATGGGGACGGGAGAGGCCACGCTCGCCGAGCTCGCCGACGGCCGCATCTACTACAACTCGCGCCGGCACCTCTCCACCGACGGGCTCAACCCCCGCCGGCGGCACATCGCCTGGAGCGACGACGGCGGAGAGACCTGGGGCGACTTGTCCGTGAGCGAAGTCCTCCCCGACGGCGACCAGGACCGCGACTACGGCCTCATGGCCGGGCTGGTCCGCCTGCCGGTGCGGGATCGCGATATCCTGGTGTTCAGCAACATCGAGTCGCCCAGTGGGCGGCGGGGCGGTACGGTGTGGGCCAGCTTCGACGGCGGCCGGACCTGGCCGGTGAAGCGCCTCGTCCAGGAGGGAGGCTTCGCCTACTCGTCGCTGGCGGCGGGCCGGCCCGAGACGTCCAGCGAAGGGTGGATCCACCTGTTCTACGAGACGGGTGGACATCCCACGTCTGCCGCCCGGATCGCTCGCTTCAACCTCGCCTGGATCCTCGAAGGCGAGCCGACCGGCGACGGCGAACTCCCACCTTGGCTCGCCGAATAGGATGAACGATCATGAGCGAGCGCCTCGGCGGGCTGGTAGCCGCCGTCTTCACCCCGATGGACGAGGGAGGTGAGATCGCCTTCGAGCGGATCGCCGGGTACGCGGCCCTGCTCGCCGCGAATGGCCTGGCGGGGGTGTTTGTGGCGGGAACGACGGGCGAAGGGATGTCGCTCTCGATCGAGGAGCGGAAGCGGCTGGCGGAGGCATGGGTCGAGGCCGCACCGCCGCCGTTGCGGGTGATCGTCCACGTGGGCCATACCTGCCTCGGCGAGTGCCGCGCCCTGGCCGCGCACGCCGCGGAGTGCGGCGCGCGAGGGATCGGCGCCCTGGCGCCCTTCTTCTACCGGCCGGCCGCCGTGGAGGATCTGGTGGACTGGTGCGCGGCCATCGCGGCCGCGGCGCCGCGGCTTCCCTTCTACTACTACCACATGCCGGCGATGAGCGGCGTTGAGCTGCCCATGGTGGAGTTCCTCTCGCAGGCGGCCGCGCGGATTCCCAACCTCGCCGGGATGAAATACACCGACGAGGACCTCGAGGAGTTCTGCGCCTGCCGCCGCCTCGGCGACGGGCGGTTCGACGTCCTCTTCGGCCGCGACCAGATGCTCCTCTCCGCGGTGCGCAAGGGCGCCGGCGGGGCCATCGGCAGCACGTACAACTTCGCAGCCCCCCTGTACCATGCCATCCTCCGCGCCCACCAGGAGGGCGACGGCGCCCGCGGCGAGGCGCTGCAGGCCGAAGCCTGCGCGATGATCGAGGCCTGCCAGGCCGCCGGGACGGCCGAGCTGCCGGCGCTGAAGGCCGCGATGAACATCCTCGGCGTGCCCTGCGGGCCGGTCCGCCCGCCGCTGCGGAACCTCACCGCCGAAGAGTGCGACCGGCTCCGCGCCGCACTGTACGCCCTGGGCATGGAGCAATGGCGCTGCCGGCCGCCGGGGGCCGGCGCCGCGCAGACCTCCAACGAGGAGTTCGGTGCCCGGGGTTAGTGGCTGGCGGTGAAGGGGAGTGCGTTTCGGGGAGGGGTGCACCGCACAAGCCCGACATTGGGTCTTGCCCGGTATTCTCCTGTGGCTGGTCCGGCGCCGAAGCTTGACACGCGATCACTCGCCACCTAGCATCGGACGCCGTAGCGTGCTTTTCGGGACGTGCACAACCGCCAAGCGAGTGAGAACCATGAGCGAATCGATGCATCGTCGTCAATGGCTGCGGCTTCTGGGGGCTTCGGGAGCTGCGGCCGGCCTGAGCGGCTTGGGGTTGGGGCGAGTGGGCGCGCAGCCCGTGCCCGGTTCGGGCTTCCAGAGCTCGATCATCGCCAGCGGCAAGATCGAAGAGAATCGTTACAACGCGATGATCGTCGACGGGCAGGTGATTCAGCCTCAGCGGCCGCTGCCGGTCCTCCACGAGACCGACGTTTTGGTGATCGGCGGGGGGGCGGCGGGTGTGCCGGCGGCCATCGCCGCCCAGAGGGCGGGGGCCCGCGTCACCCTGGTCGAGCGCTACGGCCACTTCGGCGGCCTTTGGACGGGCGGGCTGGTGCTGCTGGTGATCGGCCACCTCGTCACCGGCGGCAGGCAGGTCTGCCAGGGAATCGGCGAGGAAATGATGCGGCGGCTCGACCCCATCGACGGTGCGATCGTCGATCGCGGCCCCGGCGAGACCCCCACCGTGGACGCCGAGGCCCTGAAGTACATGATGGTCGAGATGGTCGACGAGGCCGACATCAAGGTCCTTCTGCATTGCTACGGCGTCGACGCCATCATGGACGGCAATACGATCCGCGGGGCCGTCTTCGAGAGCAAGTCGGGCCGCCAGGCGATCCTCGCCAAGACGGTGATCGACGCCACCGGCGACGGCGACGTCTTCGCGGCCGCCGGCGCCGAGTTCGAGCACCGCTCTTACAACATCGGCCTCGTCTCCCGCGTGGGTAACCTCGACCGGGTCGACCAGGCCGCCGCCGAGTCCGTGCCCCGGCCTCGCCATCTCGGCAGTCACACGCCTATCCCCGGCGTCAACTGGGTCAACATGCACGGGCCCGAAGTCGACGGGCTGGACGTCGAAGTGCTCACCCGCATGGAGATCAACCATCGCAAGTTCATCTGGCAGAACATGCAGCGAGTGCGGGAGACCCCCGGCTACGAAAAGGTCTACCTGATGGAGACGGCGCCGCAGTTGGGTGTGCGGCTGACCCGCGTGCTGGCCGGTGTGGAGACCATTACCCTGGCCGACCTGCGGGATGCCACCGAGTTTCCGAACGTGGTCGGCGTGGGGGGGTCCAGCCACGGCGAACACGGTCCGTGGCAAATCCCCTACGGGGCCCTGGTGCCCAAAGAGATCGACAATCTCCTGGCCGCCGGCCGCTGCATCAGCGCGGAAGTACGCATGGCCTACCTCGTCCGCCTGATTCCCAACTGCTGCGTTTCCGGCCACGCCGCGGGCGTGGCGGCGGCCGTGGCCGTCGAGGACGGCTGCCGCGTACGGGACGTCGACGTCTCCAAGGTCCAGAAGATCCTCCGCGAGCAGGAGGCCTATCTCGGGTGAGCCTCATGCCGCAGAACGAAGCCCCTGCGGAGGCCGAGCAGCCGCACGCCCCCGACCAGCCCCGGTCCGGCGGCCGCGGCCGATGGCTGGTTCGCGGTGCGTTCCTGCTCCTCGCCCTCGTGGCCCTGATTCCGCTCGGGGATGCGGTCGCGGCGATGCGGATCGTGCCCGCCGCCAGCCCGCTGGTGGCGCTGGCATCGGCGATCGCCACCCGCTCGCTGCAAGTCGTCTGGGTGGTGGGCTTCGCCCTGCTGCTGGCGGCGGTGGTGCGGCGCCGCTGGTTTTGCCGCTGGGTCTGCCCGACCGGCCTCTGCGCCGACACGGCTAGCTGGGTGGGAGCTCGGCTGGGGCGAGGATCCGTTCCACTGCCCCCTGTGGGCAGTTGGATTCTGCTGATCACCCTTGGCGGCGCAGCGGTCGGCTATCCGCTTCTCTTGTGGCTCGATCCGCTGGCCCTCCTGGCCGGCGCGGCGGCGACGGGAGACCGGGCCGCCACGGCGGTCGTCTGGTGGAGCGGCGTGCCCTTGGCCGCGGTCCTCGCTCTGAGCCTGGCCTTCCCCCGGCTGTGGTGCGTCCGGCTCTGTCCTGCCGGTGCCTTGCAGGATCTGGCCGCCGAGGTGAAATCGCTCGCCCGCCGCGGCATTTCCCCACCGCAGCGGCGGGCCTGGGCGGCGCGTGGCTTCCGACTGACCCGGCGGGCTGCGGCCTCCGGGCTTATCGGGTGGGGCTGGGCCGCGCTGGTCATGCGGGGTCGTCGTGCGTCGGCCCGTCCGCTCCGGCCGCCCGGCGCCCTGGACGAGGCCGCCTTTCCCGGGGTGTGCATCCGTTGCGGCAATTGCCTGAGGATCTGCCCCGCGGGGGTCATCGAGCCGGAGATGGGCGAGGGGGGCATCGCCTCCTTCCTCGCCCCGCGGGTCCGTTTCGTTGACGACTACTGCCGCGAGGATTGTGTGCTGTG
>SKOZ01000022.1 GCA_007119795.1 Planctomycetales bacterium
GCGGCGGAAGAAGAAATCGCCGCCGCCCTCCGCGAGGCGGAACGCCTCCGCGAGGAGGCTCAGGCCATCCGCCGCCGCGCCGTCGAAGAGGCCGAGCGACTCCGGAATCAGTCGGCGGCGGAGTATCGCGGCCAGCTCGCCAAGCTCGGCCGCCAGCGCGATGCCCTGCGCCGCCGCAGCGAGCAGGCGGACCGCGGCCGGGCCGCGCTGGAGCAGCTCCGCGAAGAGGTCGCCGCCATGCAGCGCACGGCGTTGGAACACCGCCTGGCCGCCGAGGAGCTGCTGGCCCGGCTCTCTCCCGGGGGGCCGCCGGCATCGCTGACCAAGGCAATCAGCCGCCTCCGCGCCGAGTTGTCCGAACACTACGACGACCACCGGGCTGCGCTGCTCCGCCAGCGGGACGACCTTGGCGTGCTCCGCCGCGAGCTGCTCGAGCAGCACGAAGCCGTCTGCGCGGAGAAGCGGCGCTTCGAGACCTCGGCGCGCCACCGCGAGGCGGAGATCGAGCGGCAGGCGGCCCGCCTCGTAGCCCGCGAGCAGGAGCTGCTCGAACAGGAGGAACGCTTCGCGGATCTCGCCGAGTCGTGGCGCGCCGAGCGCGCCGCGCTCCTGGCCGAACTGCGCCAATGGCGCTCCGGCGCCCCCCCCGTTGCCGCCCAGGTGGCAAGCCCTTGAACCGCCGGGCCGCCCCCCGCCGATCCGCCAATCAGAAGAGGAAGTCGGCAGTTGGGGGGAGAGGGACGGCCGGTGCGTCGCTTGGAGGGGTCAGGTGGAGGCGGTCGCCTTCGCGGCCGGGGGCCTCGCCGGCGGGGACCTCGAGTATGGCGCGGGTGCCGCGGGGGCCGGCGGCTGCGCGCCAGGGACGCAGGTGGCGACGGACGGAGAGCACCTCTCCGCCATCGCCGAGGAACACGACGTCGATCGCCCCACGCATGAAACATGTGTGGATCGAGCGGCAGGGGACGAGCAGAAGACCCTCGCCCGCCGGCAGGCGGCGGAACTGCCAGCCGAGCAATCGGGTGAAGAAGCGGTCGGCGAGCACCACCCGGTCGACGAGGACCCGCCCGCTCTGCCGGTCGACAAGGCGCCAGGTCCGCGGCATCAGAATCCCCCGCCCTGCTGGGTGAAGGAGTCGACGATCCGGAAGAGCTGCACGAAGGCCGGGCCGAGGATCCAGACGAAGAGTCCGGGGAGGAAGCACATCACCAGCGGGAACATCCGCTTGACGGGCAGCGTCATGGCGAAGGCGTTGGCCTGCTCGCGGCGGCGGTCGCGGAGGTCGTCGGCCTGGCGGCGGAGGACGCCGGCGATGCCGGTGCCGAGTTGCTCGCCCTGGACCAGCGCGGAGACCAGGATGGAGACGTGCGAGATCTCCAAGCGGCGGGCGAGCCGGCGGAGGGCGTCGATCCGCGATCGCCCCCCGATCAAGTCCGACTGGAAGGAGCGGAGATCGCGGCCCAGGGGCCTGTGTCCCACGGAGGTCTCGAGCACGTGTGCGAGGGCGGCATCGAAGCCCAGACCGGCCTCGCTGAGCGTGGCGAGCATCTCGAGCGTCAGGGAGAGATCCTGTTCGACGAGCTGGACCCGCAACCGCCGGGCCCGCCGCACCGCCAGCCAGGGAGCGCTCCCGAAGAGGGCAACCGCGATCCAGGGGACCAGGTGGGCCAGGGGGAGGAACGTCTCCGCCAGCCCCGGTGGAGCCAAGGCCAGATTCTCCTGCAAGGCCCCGGCCAGCCCGCCGAAGTAGTAGAGCAGGACGACTCCCCCCCCGAGCGCCGTCCCGGCGGCCATCGCCGCGAGAAAGACGGTGGGAGCGGCGGGGCTGCGGTAGCCGGCGAGGAGGAGCCAGTGCCGCAAGGCATTCCAACCCGGCCCCGCCTCGACCGCCGGCTCCGGCATCTCCACGACCGAGCCGCCCTCGAAGAGACGCGCCCGCCCGCGGGCGCGGAGCGCGAGGCGGAAGAGGAGCAGAGCGCCCGCCAGCAGGGCCGCAAGGGGAAGGATCGTCAGCAGGGCGGTTTGAACGGAGTTCATTGGGATAAGGGCGGCGAGTGGTCGGTGAGGCGTCTCTCCCTCTCCCTCTGGGAGAGGGCCCGGGTTAAGGGGCTGTTCCTAGAAACGGGTGCGGCCCATGGCTGCCATCCAGACGATGCCTACGGCCTGGAGGAGGACGGTGGCGGCGACAATCCATTGGCCGGCGGTGGTGGCAAGGAACATCGCCATCTGCTCCGGGTTCGATCGCCACATGATCAGCGCGATCATGTAGGTCAGGATGAGCACCGCCACCGTGGAGACGTCGGACTGGGCGACGTTGGAGCGGATGCGGCGGGCGATCTCGGTGCGGTCGCGGATGGTGCGGCCCACCGTGGAGAGGGTGGGGACGAGATTGCCCCCCGTTTCCCAGTGTACGGAGAGGGCCGAGGAGAAAAGGAGGAAGGTTTCCAAAGGCACCCTCTCCGACAGGCTGTGAAAGACTGCCGGGGGATCGTCGCCCAGGCGGATGCGGCCCGCCATCTCCTCGAGTTGGGGGCGCAGGGGCGGACGCGATTCCGCCATCGCGCTCTCCAGGGCGGCCAGCAGGCTCGCTCCCGCCTCGAGGGCCCCGACCATCAGGTCGATGGCGTCGGCGAGTTGACCTTCGATGCGGGCCATTTTCCGCTCGGCGAGACGGACTTCGAGCTGCGCGCCCAGGAGGGCCACGATCAGCCCGGCTGCGAGTGCAAAGGCTGCTCCCCAACCGAGAACGAGGTAGATGGCGGCCGACGCGGCCAGGCCCGCCAGCCACGGCAGAGAGCGGAACCGCTGGGGGAAAGTCGAGGCTTGTGCGACGGCGGCTTCGGCGGGCGCCTCTTCCTCGATACCGGCTGCGAACCGTTCGCGGGTGCGGCGGCGCAGCCGCATCGCGCGGGCGGCCAGGGCCGCGAGGATGCAGCCGGTGCCGATCAGCGCCAGCGCCCAGAGCGCGTTACCCATGAATCCTCCCCGGTGTCTGGAAGATGCCCCGGGGGAGATCGATCCCTCGCACCGCCAACTCCTCGACGACGCGGGGCACGATCCCCGTGGGCATGAACTCGCCCACGATCCGCCGCCCGGAAATGCCCCGGCGCTGGAAGCGGAAGACCTCCTGCATCTGCGCGGTGTTCCCCTCCATCCCGGTCATTTCCGCTACGCACTCCACGCGGCGTACGCCGTCCTCGAAGCGGCGGACGTGCACGACGAAGTCCAAGGCGGCCACGATCTGTTCGCGGATGGCGCGCGAGGGGAGCTCCAGGCCGGCCATGAGGACCATCGTCTCCAGGCGGGCCAGGGCGTCGCGGGGGCTGTTGGAATGGATCGTGGTGATGCTGCCGTCGTGGCCGGTGTTCATCGCCTGGAGCATGTCGAGGGCCTCGCCGCCGCGGACCTCGCCGACAATGATGCGATCGGGCCGCATCCGCAGAGCGTTGATCACCAGCTCGCGCGCGGTGATGCGGCCGCGCCCCTCGACGTTGGGCGGGCGGGTCTCCATGCGGACGAGGTGCTCCTGGTCCAGGATCAGCTCGGCGGCGTCCTCGATGGTGATGATCCGCTCGCTGGCAGGGATCGCCTCGGCGACGGCTCCCAGGAGGGTCGACTTACCCGAGCCGGTGCCCCCGGAAATGAGGAGATTCTTCCGGCCGCGGACGAGGGCGTCGAAGAAGCTGCGCATCCCCTCGGAGAACATGCCGAGCTGCATCAGGTCGCTGCGGTGGAGCCGCTGGCGGCCGAAGCGGCGGATCGAGAGGGTGGGGGCATCGAGGGTCACCGGCGGCAGCGTGGCGTTGACGCGGCTGCCGTCGGGCAGGCGGGCGTCGACCATCGGCGATGACTCGTCGATGCGCCGGCCGACGCGGGCGGCGATCCGCTGGATGATCCGCACCAGGTGGTCGGCGTCGCGAAACCGCACGGACGTCTTCTCGAGACGCCCGAAGCGCTCGATATAGATCTGGTGAGGACCGTTGACCAGGATGTCGGTCACCGCCGGATCGGCCATCAGCGCCGCCAGCGGCCCCACGCCAAGAGTCTCCTCCAAGAGGTCGTCGACCAACTGCTTCCGCTCCGCCTCGTTCAGCGGCAGGTCCTCGACGCGGAGGGCCTCGTCGACGAACTCGGTGACGAACTCGCTGAGCCGCTCCTCGCCGGCCCCCAGGAGGTTGCGGCGATCGAGGTCGTCGAGGAGCCGCTGGTGCAGCATCCCCTTGACCGAAAGGTACTCGACTTTGGCGTCGCGGACCGGGGGCGGGGCGGCCGGGGCACTGCGATGGCCGCCCGGACGCTTCCCCAACCGCACCCGATCGGCCGGCAGCGCGAAGCTCGAGCGACCCAGGCGTTCCCGGATGCTCCCCGCCGGCGAACCTGATCGCGGCGGGTCGCCCGCGATGGGGTATGACTCGGCCTCCGCCGGGTCCGGCGGAGGAATCCGCGGATTCTCCTCGTTCATGGCACGTCTCTCGTGTCGGCGAAAGCCCCTCTAAAAGGGGTATACGGTCGAGGCAGGGTGGGCGTTCAGGCGCTTCTCGATCCGTGTCGGGAGGCTGCCCGAAGGTCGGCCTATCCTCTTCACGATACCGTACCCCGCCCCCGCTGGGCAGGTCCTTGTTGGGGGTTCGGCCGTGGCGGCGCGTCCGGTCGTGACGAAGGTTCAAGCGCCTCGGGTTGATCCGCTCGGGGCGTGCCTGCGGATAGCGAAGGCACTGACCTTGACCAGGAAAACGCTGGTCTCTGGCAGGTCGGGAGTCGATCTAGTGCGGCAGGCTGGTGATGGCAGTCCGGCCGGCATGGTGGGCTGGTGCGTCGCCGGAGCACCCTGCCACGGAGGGGGCATCGGTCCCTTGCTCCGAACCGGTCGTACACGGAGGTGAACCATGAGGTGCGTTTCCACTCGCTTGATGCTTGCGGGCATGATGGCTGCCCTGGCGACGGGGCCGGCGTTGGCTGCCGACTACGCGTACAATCGCTCCATCGCATTTCTGGACGACGAACCGGCAGGCCAAGCCGAAGCGGTCCCGGGAGCCGTCCCCTACCAACCCGCCTTTGCTCGTCCCGCTTGGTCCGCGGTGGCCGGCGTAGAGGCCACGTTTCTCAAGCCCTTCACCGCAGACCACGACCTCTTCGTCGAGTACGAATTGGGCGATGACTCCGGCTCGACGTCTGCTCGCGAGTTTTCCGGCTTCGACGATCTGAAGGCAGCACCGCGGATCTGGCTGGGTCTGGAGAACGACAACGGCTGGGGGCTGCGTACGCGCTACTGGCGGTTGGAGGGCAATGCTGCTGGCGATTTGTGGGATGCAGCCATCACTCCGTTCCCGGCTGACGCCTCGCTCCAACTGAAGGCCGAGACGCTCGACCTGGAACTGACCCGCCGCTTCCCCATCCGCTCCTCCACCATGCTGGGGACCTTCGGCGTCCGCCACGCATCGCTGGAATCCCGCAATACCATGACTTCATTTTATCGGGAATGGTTATGGGATCCTTCTTCTACCCCTCGCGAATTCGGGACGGAGGCTCGCTCGTCGCGGCGGACGGATGCTACGGGGCTCACGATGGCCCTGGAGGGGCGGAGGCCGATCGGCGATGGGGGCCTGGCCCTGGCGAGCAACGTCCGCGGCTCGGTCCTTTGGGGAAGCGGCCAAGCCATGATGGGAACTGCCCTGTTCGCCTGGGAAGGGGGAAACGAAGCGGATTCCTATTTCTCCGATTCGTACTTTGACGGAGTGAGGGAGAACGTCACCCAATACATCTTCGAGATCCAGGCCGGCATGGAGTGGAAGCGGCGGGTCCGGCCGATCCGCAGCGACCTCTTCGCCCACCTGATGTTCGAATACCAGCGGTGGACGGCCGATGAGAGCCAATTCGAGCTCACCCACGACTTGTTGTCTCTTGGCGACCACGGCCTTGCTACGGGCGGCCGCGGGCTGAGCTCGAACGTCGATTTCACGGGTCTCTCGTTCGCCGTGGGGCTCACGCGCTAGTCCAGTGTGCCGGCCCTCACGCCGGGCCCATGGCCAGGTAGACCTTGCGGATGGCGCGGATGACGTCCTGCACGTCCTGGTTGGTGTAGTGGGGCCCCATGCGGACGCCGGCAGACCGCTCGAGGATGTCGACCGTCCGCGGGCAGCTCTCGCGGCCGTAGCGGATGGCCTGGCCGCGGGCCGACCGGAAGGAGGGCCAGTCGGGGTGGATCGTCACCTTGTTTTCCACCCGGGGGTCGGCGGGGAGGATCACGGAGCCGCCCGGCGGCGAGGCGGAGATCCCTTCCGCCCGCAGGGCGCGGAGGAAGGTGCGGGCCCGCTCGCCGGTACCCATGTCGAGAAAAACCATCTCGCCGATGTCGCCGTCGGGATCGGGCAGCTTGCGGAGCTTGATGTCGGGAAGGTCGGCGATGCCTTCGCGGACCTTGCGGGCATGGGCGCGGTTGGCCCGGCAGATCGGCTCCAGCTTGCGGAGCTGGGCGCGGAGGACGGCGCCGGTGAACTCGTTCATGCGGAAGTTCGTCGAGGCGAAGGCGGCCAGCAACCCCCCGCCTACCTGCTCGCCGTGATCGCGGAGCACGCCCACGTCGTGGAAGCGGACCGCCCGCTCGAATAGCTCCGGGTCGTTCGTGGTGACGGCTCCCCCCTCGCCCGAGGTGATCGTCTTGCTGAGCTGGAAGCTGTTGATTCCCATGTCGCCGATCGAGCCCACGTACTTGCCCTTGTAGCGGCCCCCGGCGCACTGGGCGCAGTCCTCGACGACCCGGATCTCGTGCTTGCGGGCGATCTCGAGGATCGGATCCAGGTCGCAGGGGCACCCTTGCAGGTGCGAGGGGACGATGGCCTTCGTCTGTGGCGTGATGCGGTGCTCGACGTCGGCCGGGTCCATGTTGAACGATTCGTCGATCTCGCAGAAGACCGGCAGGGCGCCGGCGAGCACCACGGCGTCGTAGTCGGCGTACCAGGTCCAGGCGGGCAGGATCACCTCGTCGCCCGGCCCCACCTCCAGGGCGGCCATCGCGGTCATCAGGGCCGTCGTCCCCGAGGTCACCGCCACGGCGTGCTTCACGCCGATGTGCTCCGCATACTCGCGCTCGAACTGGAGGACTTTCGAGCCCGGCCCGCGCGATCGGAAGGGGCTCCGCGACTCGAGGACCTCGATGAGCTCCCGCTCCTCGCCGTCGTCGTAGAACTGGGGACCGTACGGTCCGGAGCCGAGCGTCGACTCCCGAATGGGCTTGCCCCCGTCGATGGCCAACCGCGCTTCGTCGTCGGCGAAGAAGCCCGCGGCCTGGCCCGACCCGGCAAACACCGAGGCCGCCCCCACCACACCGACGGCCTCGAGGAACTCGCGGCGGTTCGTCTTTCGGTTCGCCATCGCACTCTCCCTTTCAATCGACAAGCCCCAAGAATTCGGATATGGACCTTCCGGCAGCGGCGACCTCGGTTCGCCCCGCTGCCCACGCCGTGCATCCCTCTGCCGGACGGAGCCCGGCCGCCGGCGCAACCGCATCGCGGGAAGGGCCGCCCCAGCCGCTGCGCCCCTGAGTCTAACCCTCCCCACCGCCTCGTCAAGCGACAGAACCCCTTCGTTGACAAGGGGTTCTCCCAGGGCTAAGGTGGACCGCGGTCGGCACCGCGTTGCGGCGCGCAGCAGGGTCACGGGCACGCACGACCGCGGATACGGGTCCGCGGGAGCCGCACCGCGGAATCGGCAGGCCGTACGCAGACCGAGGGTCCAACCATGGCTAGGGACGATTCCATCACCCGGCGCCGGTTCGTTGCCGGCACATCGGGCCTGTTGCTGGCGGGCACCTGGAACGGGGCGGCAGGGGCGGCCCAGGGCGGCGCCCTCCCCGAGTTGGCGCTGCGTGGCGGCGAACCGCTGGTCCAGGGGGGGACACCGCCACTACCTGTTCGGTGGGGAGCGCCGGAGCAGCAAGCCCTCGAAGAGATGCTCCGCCAGGGTTCGCTCTTCTACTGGCAGGGTCCGCAGACCCGCCAGCTCGTCGAGCGTTTCCGGGAGTTTTGCCCCCTGGAATACGTGCACAACTGCTCCTCCGGCACGGCTGCCATCCATATCGCCGTGGCAGCCTGCGGCATCGGTCTGGGCGACGAAGTCATCACCTCGCCGATTACCGACATCGGCACGGTGATCGGCATCCTCTACCAGCAGGCGGTGCCGGTCTTCGCCGACCTGGGGGCGAACACCTACAACCTGGACGTGGCCGACGTCGAGCGGCGGATCACGCCGAGAACGAAGGCGATCATCCCCGTCCACCTGACGGGCAACCCCTGCGACATGCACGCCTTGAAGCAGCTCGCCGACCGCCACAACCTGGTGCTCATCGAAGACTGCTGCCAGGCCTGGGGGGCCCACTATCACGGGCAGCCGATCGGCACCGTGGGGGATTTCGCCTGCTTCTCGCTCCAGAACTCCAAGCACGTCACCTGCGGCGACGGCGGCATGGTCGCCACCAGCGACGAACATTACGGCCCGCTGTTGCAGCGGTTCGGCGACAAGGGGGCCGGTCGCGGCCTCCGCGAGGGCGGCGGATTCCACGCCTTCGCCACGAACTACCGCATGAGCGAGCCGCAGGCGGCGGTCGCCGCGGGGCAGTTGACGCGCCTGGAAGCGATTGCCGAGAAGCGGGCCCGGCTGGGCAACCTCTTGACTGAGAGGATTGCCGGCATCCCCGGCATCCAGCCGCACGAGGTCCATCCCGAGGACCGCGCCGTCTACTGGTTCTACATGTTCCGGATCGAGCCCGAGGCCTTCCGCTACAGCCGCGACGACTTCGCCCGCGCGCTGCGGGCCGAAGGGGTCTCGGCACACGGAGGCTACATCGGCGTGCCGCTCTACGGCGAGCCGGTCTTCCAGAAGCACGGCTTCTTCGCGGGCCGCTGGCCGGTCCGCGAATTCGGCTTGACGGAGATGGACTACTCGCAACACCGCTGCCCGGAGGCCGAGGCCATCCTGGCCACCGGCATCCGCGTGACCATCCACGAGGCGATGACCGAGGAGTACATCCTGGCCGCTGCCGAAGCGATCGAGAAGGTCGCCCGCCACATGGCGGCCTGAAGCCCCCCTGAGAGAGATCCCGGCGGTCCGGGCCGGGTGCCCAAGCCGGCCCGGCCGCAGCCGATCTTACTCCTCGTCTTCCATCTTCAGCGGCGTGGTCCAGAGGTAGATCGTGTGCGTGGTTTCGCGCTCCGACTCCATGGTGACCACTTCGTCCGGCTTCACGCCGCGCATGTCGAAGGCGTGGGAGACGATCCGCGCGCCGGGCTTGAGCTCCTGGAGCTGGGGAATGAGCTTGACGTTCAGCGACGGGAGCAGGTAGAGGGCGATCACGTCGGCGTCGCTCAGATCGAGCTCGAAGATGTCCGCTTCCTTGATCGTCACCAGATCCTCGACTCCCGCCTCGCGGACGTTCTCCAGCGACTCCTCGACCCGCTGCGGGTCGATGTCGACGCCGATGGCCGTGCAGCCGTACTTCTTGGCCGCCGTGACCACGATCCGCCCGTCGCCGCAACCGAGGTCGTAGAGAAGATCGTCCTCGGTCACCTCGGCCATCTCGAGCATCCGCTCCACGACGTCCTGGGGGGTGGGGACGAAGTGGACGTCGGGGCGGCGGGCCGGCTCGCGCTCCTGCCCGTCGGAGTAGACGCACTGCGAGGAAATCGAGAGCACGGCCACGGCAGCCAGGGAGGCCGAGAGGGCCATTTTCGCCAAACGATTCATGAGAAGACTCCTCCTTTGGGATTCATCAGAGCGGTCGGAAACCGCCTCGTGCGACCGGCCCGCGGCATCCACGGACCGTCCCCCCGCCCGCTGGGGATCAAAGCGACCAAGTCTTCCCATTATAGCCCGATGAGAACGAAGGAGACAGGGAACGGGGGAAAGGCGGATAGGAGGTTGGTGGTGGCCCGGCGAGCCGTAATTCTTACCGATCCCGATGTCTCGTGCCGGGATGTCTCCTCCGCCCCCGCTCCCCCACTCCCCAGTTCCGTCTTGACTGCGGTTCCCCCGTGGCTCATGCTGACGTCAGCTGTCGCGGGCGGATTCCGCGACGCATACGCCGGGCATTGCGGCTCGGCAACCGAAACCCATGCGGGAATCGAAGGAGAGTCTCATGAGCGGTTTTGCGGCGCGCGGCCGGCCCGTTCGGCTTTCTCTTACGGCTGCGGCCTGTTTGGCCGCCGCCCTCACGCCGATGGTGGGGCAGGTTCTCGCCGGCGAGCTGCCAGAGAACCTCGCACCCCGCGCCCAGGTCTCGGTCAGCAGCCAGTTCAACGAGGACTACCGCGGGGAGATCGCCGTCAGCGGCCATGTCCCTTCCGAGTTCCAGCACGGCGGCCGCGACTGGGCCGTGGCGGGCACGCAAGAGGGCTGGTTCGAGCTGCGCTGGGACGAACCGGTCCAGGTGGGCCAGATCGTCTACTACGCCCGCGTCACCAGCCCCTACATCGAGTGCTTCCGGGACTACGAGGTCTTCGTGGACGACGATGCCGAGCCGGCGGTGCGGGGAACGCTGGAACACCGCCGCGGGGCGCAGCGGATCGATGTCCCCCGGCGGCAGGCCTCGCGGCTTCGCATCGAATTCCTCTCCTCCTACCCCGATTCACCGAATCCCGGGGCGACCCAGATCGCCGTCTACCCCGTCCCAATCACCGACCAGCAGCTTGCCGAGATGGCGATGCCGCCGGAAGAAAAGACCCCCGAGGCCGAGGCCATGCGCCGGGCGCTAATCACGGGGGACTTCGGCTTCCGCGACATCCTCCTTGTCCATCGCAAGCCGCTCGACATCTCGCACGTCTACGTCTACCACGTCGAGGGCTACCGGCCCGGCGGCGGGCTCTACGTCTTCCGGCCCGAGGAGGACGGCGGCACGCTCACGCAGATCTTCGACGCCGGCGAGGGGATGATCACCACTGCGGATCTCTCCTACGACGGCCGCGAGATCGTCTTCGCTTGGCGCCGCGGCGGGCACATCGCCTCGAACCCGGTGGCCCACATCGAGGATATCTCGCAGTATCCCGACGAGGAGCACAACTACCAGGTCTTCCGCATCAACATCGACGGCAGCGGCCTGACGCAGTTGACCGGCGGGACCCAGAACAACCTCGACCCCTGCTGGCTCCCTGACGGCGGCATCGCCTTCATCTCCGACCGCAGGCCCGCCTATGCCTACTGCTGGGTCACCACCTCGCCGGTCCTCTACCGCATGGAGCGCGACGGCTCGAACCAGAAGCGGCTCTCGGCGAACTATCTCATGGACTTCACCCCCTCGGTGCTCCACGACGGGCGGATCATCTACACCCGCTGGGAATACGTCGACCGTGCGGCATGCCCCATCCAGAGCCTTTGGACGATCAATCCCGACGGGACGGGACTCGCCGGCTACTACGGCAACCGCGTGCTCTCGCCGGGGACCTTCATGGACGCCCGGCCGATCCCCAACACCAACGCCGTAATCGCCACCGCCACGAACCACAACGGCCCCTGCCGCGGCGGCATCGTGGCCATCGATCCGAGCTGGGGAGCCAACGCCCCGGAAGCCGTCCGCAATCTCACGCCTGAAATCGACATCTACGCGCACGAGATCGGCGGCGGCCCGTGGGGGAACGGCATGCTGGATACCGGCATCTACGGCACCTACGAAAAGCCGCTGGCCCTCGACGAACACCACTTCCTGGTCTCCAAGGGAGGCACGATCCAGATCCGCGATTTCGACGCGAACGCCGCTTCGCTCCTCGGACCCCGCGACGGCATGGGCTTCTACAGCCCGCAGCCCATCCGCCCCCGGCCCGTGCCGCCGCTGCGGACCGGCAGCGTCATGGACTACGACGTTCAGCTTCCCGAGGACGGCAGCGTTTCCGGCAACTGGGCGACGGTCCTTCTGCAAGACGTCTACTACGGGCTCGAGCCCGACGTGGCGCGGGGCGAAATCGGCCAGATCGTCGTGGTGCAGGAGGTGGAGAAGAGCACCCATTCGCCCTTCACGAATGTGGGGCCCGATGGCCATATGCGAAGCCTCCCGGCCTTCGGCTTCCAGTTCCCGCTGGTCTCGTGCGGGGCGACGTACGCGCCGAAGAAGGTCTGGGGATTCGCCGACGTCGCCGAAGACGGCAGCGCGGCCTTCCATGTCCCCTCGGAGGTGCCCATCTATTTCCTGGCCCTCGACCAGGAAGGCCGCGCCGTGCAGCGGATGCGGACCTTCACGCACCTCATGCCGGGCGAGGTCCAGGGATGCGTGGGCTGCCATGCCGACCGCAACTCCGCCGCGCCGCGGTCGGCCGCCGGCAGTCCCTTGGCCATGGCTCCCCGGGAGCTGCGCCAGCCGGAATGGGGCGTGAAGGGATTCAGCTACCCCGAGGTCGTCCAGCCGGTTCTCGACCGCCACTGCGCCGCCTGCCACAACGCCCGCGAGCAACCCGGCGGCGTGGACCTCTCCGGCGACATGACCGACTTCTTCAGCGTCTCCTACGACGTCCTCTGCCGGACGGGGACCCAGGTCCAGGACGACTGGGCGTGGAACGGCAGCCCGTCCGGGGCGCCGTACGACGATGTCCGCGGCATGAGCCCGTACGTGGAGTGGATTTGGACGATCAACGGCGCCGGCCATAACACGCTGGAGATCGCCCCCCGCCGTTTCGGCAGCCCGGCGAGCAAGCTGGCGGAGATCATCCGCAGCGGCCACCCGGACGAAGACGGCGTACCCCGCGTGGACGTTCCGGACGAGGACCGCCGCCGGGTCTATCTCTGGATGGACCTCAACATCCCCTACTACGGCACCTCGTCGTCGAACCACTTGGCGGAGATCGGCAGCCGCCGCATGATGCCGCTGGACCTCGATGCCGTACTCGCGGACGTCGCCTCCCGCCGCTGTGCGGAATGTCATAACGAGGGCATCCCGCGGAGGTTCTACACCCGGGTGATGAACCCCGAGCGGAACGACTTCCTCCTCGCGCCCCTGGCCTACGAGGCCGGCGGCACGCAGCGCTGCCAGCGCGCGGTCTTCACCTCCACCGACGACCCCGACTACCAGGCGATCCTGCGGACCTTCGATCCCATCCACGCCCTGCTCCGCCAGCGCCCCCGCGCCGACATGGAGGGATTCGAGCTGATGTGCGATTGACGCGGTGCTTCAGCGGCGAATTCGCGAGCGTGGCCCGGGTGCGGCCACGACAAGGCGTGCTCCCCCTTGGCGAGCGAAACGGATCGGACCAAGCGGCCGGCCTCCTACCGCCGCGGCCTGGCGTTGTCGTTCAGGTGCGCCTCGATCCAGCTCTCCAACTCTCCCCAATCGACAGGGGGGAGCTTGGAGAGGTCCGGCCGGAGCCGGGCCGCATCCTTGATGTAGATGTGGACGACCTGGCCCACCGGCCGGTCGGTGTTCCAGTGGATCAGGACCCGCACGCACCGCTCGATGGCTCCAGGCACACCCATCTCGTGGGTACACATCAGGGGCACTTCGAGCCAGCCGAGCTGGCGGGCGGCCAGGGCGGGAAACTCGGCGTCGAGATCCGCAGTCGTGGAGAAGATGATGCTCGCCACGTCTTCCGGAGAGATGCCGTTCTGGCGGATCAAGAGCGCCAGAAGCTGCCGGGTGGCCCGGAGGATCTCTTCACGGGTGTTGGCGTCTGCAGTCGTCGCGCCCCGCACTCCCCGGCACGGCATCGTCGTCGTCCTTACCGCCAGTCAATCGCCTCGGCCAGTACCCACCTGGGTGGTCAGTCGCTGCTGCCCACGAGGATGTACAGTGTAATCGATGCGGCGGCGGTCCGCCATCACCTCCCTCGCTCGCTTCGAGGCAGCGGATGAGGCGACCTGCTACTCCGCAGACTCCTCCAGTCGCTGCCGGTAGGCGTCGCGCTCACGGCGAGTCGCTTCCAGATCGAACATCAGGTACTTCATGTCGAGCCGGAGTTGGCTCAGGGCGTCCTGGACCAGATTGAGAATGCGGTGCCGCCGCCGCGTGTTCGCCACCACCCGATCCATCACCGGGGCGATGATCTTGCGGTGCTCGACAGGAAGTTGCTCCAGGACGCTCATGAGGTCGGCGATTTCCGCCGGAAGCTCGCTGACGGTATTCTGGGCAGGCCGGGCCGGATGGGTCATGCGCGATCTCCTTTTGCGTCCTCGTCGTTGTCTGGGCTCTTGCGCCGTCATGTGGTGATGTGGTGTTCGCCGATGCGGCGGCGCGGAACTGGACCCGCATACGAGCATCCGCCGTGCCGGCAGGGCCCGGCAGGAGGAAATACGCCGTAACCATCGAAACAGAAGCACTTTGCGACGCGTAGCCGCAAGCCGTTCCCGAGCCGCCCGTGGAAAAAACGCCACACATTGGCCTGGAGTGAATCCGAAAAGCGTGTTACAAGGCGGACTTGTGTCGATCGTCCCGCGCGCGACGCCACGGTGCATTTCGGCAACGCCCCGACCAAGCGAACGGGCGGCGCCGCGATGCCGGTCGCCGCAGGGCGGGTATTCGTCCGTCTTCCCTATGCGCCCCAGTTGGGCTGGAGTGCGCCCGACCGCTGGACGGCATCCCGAGGATTCAGACGGCCCCGTACCGACGGGCTGCGAGCAGTCACCCGAGCAATCGGCCCCATGCGCAACCCGACCGTGCCATGTCCGCGATGGATGCCCACTGCGTGTCTGGCGGCCGCGGTCCTCGCTGCCGCGGGCGGTGCAGCCGGCGGACAACCGGTCTGGTACGAGTCGTTCGAGGGGCCGCAGCCGACATGGGAGGAGCTCGGCGGCGATCTTCCCTACCGCATCGAACGGCAGCAGCGCGTCCGCGACGAGGCGAAGACGGGTGAGGGAAGCGAACACCTGCGCGTCGCCGGCAGCGTCCATCTCGGCCACGCCGTGGGTCGTCCCCGCGTCATCGAGGAGCTCCTCCTGACCGTCTGGGTCAAGGCGGACGGCCCCCACGTCCAGTCCTACGCCCGCGTCGTCTTCCCGCGAACGGCCGACCGGCGGGGAAACGGACCTCTGACCACCCTGGTGCCCGGGAGCGGCTACACCTCTCCCGGCCACTGGGAGCAGCTCCGGGTCGCCGACATCCCCGAGCAGCTCGCCCGTCAGGTGCGGGCCCTGCGCCTGGAACACGGCAGCGAGCTCGATCCCCGCGAGGCCTACGTCGATCGCATCGTGCTCGCCGTCCAGGGCCACCCGGAGGCGATCGACCTGTGGATCGACGACCTGGACGTGGCCGGGCACGTGGAGGCTCCCGAAGGATTGGCGGCGCCGCCTCCGCCGCAGATCGAACGGAGTTGGGGGACCACCCGCAGCGCCGCGGAATCATCGTCCGCCGACGGCGCGCCGCGGCTGAGCGGCTCGGTGCTCGTCGCCGACGAAATGCCCTTCTTCCTTCGCGCCATCCGTTATCGGGGCGAGTCGCTGGCCACCTTGTCGAGGCTGGGGTTCAACGCCGTTTGGCTCGACCGCTTACCCGATGCGGAAATTCTGGCCGAGGCCCAACGGCTGCAAATCTGGATCATCGCACCGCCGCCGCTGCCCGTCGCTCCGCCGGACGCGCCCGGAGCAGCTGCCGATCGCGGCATCGACGCCCGCTTCGACCGCGTTCTCGCATGGGACCTCGGCCGCCACCTGGCCCACCCGGACGTCCAGCCCACGCGCGCCTGGGCCGAGCGCATCCGCGCCGCCGACCCCCTGGGGCGCCCCCTGGTATGCAGCCCGGAAACCGAGCTGCGGGCCTACAGCCGGGCCGCCGACGTACTCCTCCACGAGCGGCCGGTGCTGGGAACGAGCCAGGAACTCACCGACTACCGGACCTGGCTCGGCACGCGCGCCCGACTGGCCCGCCCGGGCACTCCCTTCTGGACTGCCGTCGCCACGGAACCGGCGGCGGCGGTCATGAGGCAGTGGCGGGCGGCCGGCGCCCGCGGTCCGCAGCCGCGCCTGCAAGCGGAACAGATCCGCCTGGCGGTGTTCACCGCCCTGGCTGCCGGGAGCCGGGGGATCCTCTTCGATTCCGATGCCTCGCTCGAGGCGGACGACGCGGCTACCGCCGCGCGGGCCGCCGCCCTGGAATTGATCAACCAGGAATTGGAGACCCTGCGCCCCTGGCTGGCCGCGGGCAGCTTCCTCCGCACGGTCCGCAGCAGCGATCCGCAGATCGAGGGCGCCGTCTTCTCCACGCGGCGGGCCTGGCTCCTGGTCCCCTTGTGGACCGCCCCGGGCAGCCAGTGCGTCCCCGGACAGATCGCGGCCACGCGCGTCTCCTTCGTCGTCCCCGGCGTTCCCGAAGACTACAACGCCTTCGAGCTCACGCCCGGCGGCCTCCGACCGCTGATGAAGCAGCGGGTCGTGGGTGGCCGTTCGGTGACGCTCGAAGAGTACTCCTTCTTCGCCACCGTTCTTCTCACGCAGGAACCCCAGGCCCTCGCCGCCCTCACGCGCCGCATGACGGAGACCGGCCGCCGGAGCACCGAGTTGAAGCGCGCGCTGGTCACCTCGAAGGGGCGCGTCATTGAAGCGGGCCGGGCTCCCCCCGATCGCGTGGCAGCCAGCCGCCTGGAGATGGCGCGGGAGAACCTTGCGCAGGCCGACCGCCTCTTCGCCAGCGGCGACTACGGCTCGGCGAGCCGAAAACTGGAGCGGGCCATGCGGCCGCTGCGTCTCATCCAGCGCGAGGCCTGGGAGGCGGCGGTCGAGCCGCTCGGTTCGCCCGTCGTGCTCCCTTCCGGCACACTGTACGGCACGCTCCCCTGGCACCGCGACACCCTGGCGCGCCTCGCCGCGGCCCACAGCGGCCCCAATCGGCTGCCGGGCGGGGATTTCGAAGACCCCGCGGCAAGCTGGGAGACCGGCTGGCGCCACTACCAGCGAGTCCAGCCCGGCATCCAGGGCGAGGCGGCGCTCGTCCCCGAGGCCGCACGCAACGGCCGCTATGGTCTTCGACTATCGGCACACCGCATTGAAGCCGAAATGACCGCCCCCCCCGGCGAGACCGCGCCCGTCGAGAGTCCTCCCGTCTGGATCACCACTCCCCCCGTCGCCGTGGAAGCCGGCGAGATGATCCGCATTCGCGCTGCCCTGCGCGTCCCGGAACCGATCGAGGGGAGCGTCGACGGCGTGCTCGTTCTCGACTCGCTCGGCGGCGAGAGCCTCGCCGCCCGGGTCGGCGCGGCGCCCGGCTGGCAGGACTTCGTCCTCTTCCGCCTCGCTCCCACCTCGGGAACGATGACCGTCACCTTCGCCCTCTCCGGGATCGGCGAGGTGTGGCTGGACGACGTGGCGATCGAGCCCCTGCATCCCCCTGCAACGGGAAACTATACCTACCAGCCTTCCCGCTCGGCCTATGGCGCAGCGGCCGCCCCCCCGATAAGCGGCGCGGCATTTTGATCCGCCGATTCGCCTTGTCCCCGGGGCGGGGTTCTTGTATTTCTACGCGACCCGCACGACTCTCCTCGCGGGCCGATCGCTCGCCAGGGAAGCGCCGACGGCCCGCGCCGCCCCGGGAGAGCCCGTGTTCCGGAGGGGACCGAGTCGCCGGCAAGGCAAGGGACTGCATCGCATGGCTGGGAGCAATTGGAAGCCGAGACGGGGCAAACCGGCACCTCTGCCGGGGACCCCGACGGTCTCTTTGGCCGCGGCCATCGTACTCGCCGTGGCCGCGGGCGGTCCGGCGTGGGCCCAGGCGCCGGCGTCTGCGCCGCCGACCCATTCCATGGCCTCGGAAGGCCCCCGCGTTGTAGAGGTCCGCATCGTGGGCAACCAGACGATCCCCCGCGAGCGCATCGTTCCACATATCCGCAGCCGGGCCGGCCGGCTCTTCAGTCCCGAGACCATCGAGGCCGACGTCCGCCGCCTCGACCAGTCGCAGATGTTCGTTACCGTGCGGGCATCCGCGCAGGAGGTTCCCGAGGGGCGGATCGTCATCTACGAGGTCGTCGAACGCCCCACCCTGCAGTACGTGAAGTTCGTGGGCAACGAACGGGTCCTCACCAGCACCCTCGCCCGCGAGGCGGGCCTGAAGGCCGGCGACTCCTTCGATACCTTCGCCGTCGAGGAGGCCCGCCGCCGCCTCACCGAATTCTACCGCTCCAAGGGCCACAGCAAGGCCAACGTCGAGCTCCTCGAAGGGAGCCGCACCGAAGACCGCGGCGTGGTATTCCTCATCAACGAGGGGGTACGCCAGCGGATCGGCTGGGTGAGCTTCGTGGGGAACACCATCGCCAGCGATGCCCGCCTGCGGACCCAGATCGAGAGCAAGCCGCCCCTCGTCTACCTGTTCGGCGGGGAGGTCGACCTCAGGAAGATCGACGAGGACGTCAAGCGGCTTTACGACTACTACCGGGAGCTGGGCTTCTTCCTGGCGCGGATCGGCCGCGAGATCTCCTTCAACGACGGCGGCGAGTGGGCTCAGCTCACCTTCGTCATCGACGAGGGACCGCGCTACCACGTCCGGGAAATCTCCGCGATGGGCAATTCCCAGATCCCCGGCGACCGCCTGCTGGCCGACCTCAATCTCCGCAGCGGCCAGCCCTTCAATCAGGCGGAGATGAACGCCGACCTCCGCGGCATCCAGGAGCAGTACGGCAGCATCGGCTACGTCTTCGCCGACATCCAGGCGAGCATTCGCTTCCTCTCTGAACCCGGACAGCTCGACATCGTCTACCAGGTCGAGGAGGGGGAGCGGTTCCGCGTCGGCCGGGTCAACGTCGAGATCCTCGGCGAGAATCCCCACACGCGGATCAGCACCGTGCTCAACCGCATTTCCCTGGTCCCCGGCGACGTCATGGACACCCGCAAACTGCGAGCCAGCGAGCGGCGGATCATTGCCTCGGGGCTCTTCAAGGTCGACCCGGCCAGCGGCGTGCGGCCGACGATCGTGGTCCGCCCCCCCGAGCTCGACGACGCGCAGATGGCCGGCCGTCCACGGGGCCACCGCGGACAGAGCCCCGAACCACCGCCCCGGAATCCGGCCGAAGGGCGACGGCCACCCCATGGGTCGCCGCCGCACCGGGCCGGCACCCCATGGCCCCAACGGCCAGGGCAGACGACGGGCGAATCCCCGCAGCCACCCGCGCCGCCGAACGGCGGGCCTGCACGACCGCCCTCGGCGCAACATGCCCCAGAGTCACCAGAAGCTCCGAACGGTCCCCCGCCAAGGGCCGCGCCACGCGCCACCGCTCCGCGCCCGTTCTACGTGCGCTGAAGGGCCGTCTGCGAAGCCATGCATCAACCCCTCTCTTTTGCAGCAGAAATCCTCCATGGGTAACCCCGACGCGGCCGGAAACCGGCACGACGCACGACGCGCCGCCCCCCGGGCGCGACGGGCGGTATGCCTGGCCGCCTTCCTTGCGGCCCTCTTCGCCCTGACGGGGTCGGGAGGCGCCCTGGCCCAGGACCGGTTGCCGCAATGGTCCCCTGCTGGGGGGCCCTCCCCGCAGCCCGCCAACAGGGAGCTGGGCGGGGTTGTGCGGCGTTTCCTGGGATCGCCCCCTGGCGAATCGCAGGCACCGCCCCCTTCCGGGCAGGAAGGCTCCACGCCCCGGTTCGTCGTTCGCGCCCAATCGGGCTATGACGTCGACGGCGCCTGGTCGACCCCCAGCCTCGCTCCCCGGTCGGCCGTGCCCCCGCAACCCGCCCTCGACCCAGCCTCTCCGGTCCAAGTCCAGCAATCCCCCTCGCACGGTACCGCCTACGGACCGCCGACCCCCGGCGCCACGTCCTCGCAACCGGTCTATTCGAGCCCCGCGCCTCCGCCCCAGCAGCCTCTCGGCGGATCGCCGACGCTTCCGGGCGATCCCTTGCTTCCCGGCTACGGGGGCGATCCGCTCGTCGGCGGTGCCCCGGCACCGCCCGGCTTCTTCGGTGGACCCGTCGACGGCTCCAGCCCCTTCTGGGAAGAGCCGCCGCCCCCCTACGTGGAACTGGTCCCCCAGGTCTTCGAGACCCAGACCGGCCGGCTGATGCTCGGCGTCGGGGTCAACTCCGACGCCGGTCTCGTCGGCTCGCTGGTCATCGACGAACAGAACTTCGATTGGCGGCGCTTCCCGCGGAGCTTGGAAGACATCCGTAACGGCACGGCCTGGCGGGGGGCCGGCCAACGCTTCCGGTTCGAGGCCGTCCCCGGCACCCAGGTGGGCCGCTACCTGGTCAGTTTCAACGAACCCTACCTCTTCGACACCCAGGTCGGCCTGGGCCTGAGCGCCTCCTACTTCACCCGCCGGTACAGCGAGTGGGACGAGCAGCGGCTCGGCGGGCGCGTCGGCCTGACATACCAGTTCACGCACGACCTCTCGGGTACGTTCGCCTTCCGCGGAGCCAGTGTCGACGTCTTCAACCCGGCTGTCCCCACCCCGCCCGAGCTGACCCGGGCGCTGGGCAAGTCGGGCCTGTACGGCTTCGAGGGCCGCCTCACCCACGACACCCGCGACAACCCCTTCCTGGCCACCGAGGGGCACCTGCTCGAGGTCTCCTTCGAGCAGGTCGTGGGGACGTTCGTCTATCCCCGCGGGGAGGTCGATCTCCGCCGCTACTTCCTGCTCCACCAGCGGCCCGACCGCTCCGGCCGTCACGTACTCGCGCTCACCGGCCGCATGAGTCTCACCGGCGATGACACACCGGTCTACGATAACCACTTCGCGGGCGGCTTCTCCTCTCTCCGCGGTTTCGCCTTCCGCGGCGTCTCGCCGCGGACGATGGGCGTCGCCGTGGGAGGCCGGTTCATGCTCCTGGCTTCGGCGGAATACCTCTTCCCGATCACCGCCGACGACATGATTCGCGGCGTCTTCTTCTGCGATACGGGGACCGTGGAGCGCTCCATCAGCAACTGGGAGAGCCGCTACCGCGTGGCCCCCGGCTTCGGCCTGCGGATCGCCATCCCCGCCATGGGCCCCGCCCCGATCGCGCTCGACTTCGCCTTCCCCGTTTCCAAGGATCCGGCCGACGACGAGCAGGTCTTCAGCTTCTATGTCGGCTTCCTGCGCTAGAAGCATCAAAGGGGTCAGCCCATCAATGAGTCCTGACTCCTGTGATTATCGGCTGATTATCGGCGACGCTAATCCCGGCCGAAAAGGGTGATCGACTGCACGGTCCGCTGCCGCTCCTCGCGCTCGTCGGGGAGGTGGCCCTTGAACCACGCCTTGGCACGGTAGCGGAACTGGTCGTCGCCGGTCGGGAGGGTCTCGGCGGGCGGAGCGTGCAGGGCGAGGGGAAACTGCCGGTGCGGCTCGACGGCGGTGTCGGGACGCTCGTGGCAACCGACGCACCCCTTCCGCTCACCTGGCCGAACGTACATCCAGAGGATCTGGTTTCCTACGACGTAACGGTCGCTGTCGAGCACCTGGAGGTGGAGGAAGCGGTCGGCGGGCACCTCGACGGCGAACGATCCGTCGGCCGCCAGGGGGACCGTCCCCAACACCCGCCCCTCGGCACCCCCGTGGTTCTTCCAGGGAAGGCCCTGGTTGGTGTGCGTCTGGTGGCGGGCCACCTGGGGCAACCCCTCGACGACGCGGAGCAGCTTGCCGCGCTCGCGGACCGCCTCCAACTGCGAGATCCACGCCGAGCTGCAATACAGGGTCCCCGTGAAGCGCCGCTGGCGGATCCCCGGCGAATCGGGGATTATCGGCGGGACCTCCCGCGGGTGGAGCGGGAGGGCGGCGAAGTCGGCCGTCTGCGGGTCGTTGTATACCAGCGAAAGCTCGCCGGTGGGGATATCGAGCGTGTAGATGCCCAGGTCGACCGTGTCGGTCGGGCGGCTGCCGCTGACCGACTCGTAGGGCTTCTCGCCGGCGGCCACCAGCAGAGTGTTCTCATCGAGGACGTAGGGTGTGGTGATCGCCCAGTCCTGCTGCGGTCGCAGGATCGTCTCGCCGAAGCGGCCGTGGGTGAGGATGGGACCGGCCGGCGAGACGAGGACGTAGCTCGACGGACCGAACGGCTGCGGCTGGGAGAGCCGCAGTACGCGGTGGCGCAGACCATCGATTCCCCAGTCCGTGTAGCCGCCGTCGATTCGCTGCCAGAACTCCCGCCGCTCCGGGCCGTAGAGGGTCACGGCGCGGGTGCCGTCGGGGAAGGCACTCAGGAGGTTCCAATCCACCTTGAGGCGGGCGTAGAAGATCTCCAGGCGGGCGAAGATGAGATTGCCGTAGGGACCGACCACGGTGTCCGAGTCGCGGCCCAGGTTGAAGCCGATGAACTGGATGTCGCTGCCGTCGTCGCCCATCACCGCCAGCCCGGTGCAGGGGTAGCCGTGGTACTCGTCGCGGGTCCCCAGCCGCGTGGTGGAGAAGACGATGCGGCCGTCGGGCAGGTAGTGGGGGCTGACGTCGTGGTAAGGGCCGCGGGTGAGCTGCCTTAAGCCGCTGCCGTCGGCGTGGATCTCGTAGAGGTGGTACCAGGGAGAGTCCTGCTCGCGGCGGGAGAAGAGCAGCCGCCGGCCGTCGTAGGAGACGGTCGGATCGGCCACGTAGCCGTCGGCGAAGCGGGTCAGCGGCACCGACACCGGCTCCGGACCGGAGAGGTCGAGGAGGTACAGGTTCCGCCCGGGGCGATAGACGGGCCCCGAGTCGGTGGTGTTGTGCGTCTGCCGCCAGTTGTCGGTGCGGAAGGTGTTGTAGGGGTTGTGCTCGCCCTTGATGAAGACGAAGCGTCGCGGCGGTCCGGCGTCGGCGGGGACAAAGACCGGGTGCGGCCGGGGAGGTTCTTCATCGGCCGGCGCCACGCGCGGGGGGATGCCGCGCCTCCAGATCGCCTCGCGCGCAAGGGCCCGCACCGTCTGGAAGTGGTGCTCGGCCTCGGCGCGGCGGAGCGCCTCGACCGCCTCGGGCGTGCCGAGCCGATCGAGCGCCTTGGCGGCGGCGTAGCGGACCTCGAGAACGTTCCGCTCGTCGAAGAGGATTTCCGCCAGCAGCGGTACGTGCTCGGTAGCGCCCAGCTTGCCGAGGGCCGTCACGTAGGCCTCCCGATCGCGGGGCGTGGGGTCGTTGAACTCGTCCTGCCCCACCTGCCAGGTGTCGTGCAGCCGCTCGGCGAAGAAGCCGTATTCCGCCTCCGGCTTCGACTCGGCCAGCGTGCGCGCCAGCGGCTCGGCGGCCTCCGTGGCTCCCATGAAGACGATCGCCTTGGTGGCGTTGATGCGGACCCAGCGGTTGGGATGCTCCAGGAGGTTCAGCAGCAGCGGCACGTCGTCCTTCTCGCGGCAGAGCGCAGCGAGAAAGTTCCCCGCGTAAGGCGGGTCGTCGGCGCTGGCGGGGAACTCCTCGTTGAGCTGCCCGCGGGCGAGCTCGAGAAAGACCTCTCGCTCGGGGATATCGCCCACGCGGCGTGCTTCGCCCAGCGCCTCGAAGGCGGCGTCGACCACCGCCTGCCGGAGGCCGACCCGGTCGAGCAGCCAGGCGACGATCCGCTGGTGGGGCTCCTCGTCGTA